>JAOTWM010000101.1 GCA_029862885.1 Gammaproteobacteria bacterium | reverse complement strand
TCCACAGGATCAGGTAACGACCCGTAACGAACATATTGGCCCGCGGTACCAGGATCCGACATGGCCACGAGGGCCGCAATCAGTTGCGCCGCAGACCACTGTAGGTGCCGGTCTAACAAACACGCAACAAGCGCGGACACACGAATGGCCGCGTAGCTCGACCCCGAGACGAGGCGGGCGCGTCCGTCAAATCCGGTGGTAATCATATTTTCTGCCGGCACCATAAAGTCAACGGAATTCGGCCCCCAGTTGGACCCGGCCGCCGGGCGCCCGCCGCGGCTATCCGCGGAGGTAACGGTAATGATGTTATCGAGTGGCAACGTGGCGGGATACACTGGGGACTCATCGATATTTCGACCATCGTTACCGGCCGACACAACGAATAGTATTTGTGGTTGCGCCCGGGCCGCATTCTCGAAAGCCTGCCACTGGTCACGGCGCTCGCCCCCCATCGAGATATTGGCGATGCGAATACCGCGCCGCGCTACGTCATCGATGAGCGCCTGCATACGTTGCATTTCCGGGCGCGGGTAGCGGTAAGGCACGAGCCTCGCGACCTCGGCTTCCTCGAGCAACAAACTTGCGGTTTGCGTACCATGGCGCTGAGGGAAAAAAATCGAATGCGTCGGGTGCGCGTCGAACGGCCGGGAATCCAGTTCCCAATAATCAAAACCCCACGGCACTCCATCGGCATCGCGCGCGAGCCGCGTTTTGATTTCCGGCAACAAGTAATTTACCCCGGAATCGATAACCGCAACTGCCGTACCGCCCGGATCGCGGCCAGTGGGCATGGGTGGGTTAAGTAAATGTTCCGCGGCGATCCCTGAGCCGTCGGCGGCCAACTCGTCGATCCGCAGGGGTACGTCGCCGTCGTAAATTATGCGTCGCGACTGATGAACCCTGCAATCGGCGGTACTCACCAACATCGCGACAGGTCGCGATCGATCGGCTATACGCTCATCGTATTGCAGCGCAAGACGCTGCAATTGGCCCTCCGGGGCAACGTATTCGAGGTGAATCGCATCGCCGTCCTCGAAGTCGACCTGAATACGTTCGCCGACCATCTGAGCGTTGCTAACAATCGGCGCGCGATTAACGTCGCGAACCGCATCGAGGCTACCTATCCAAGCATCGAGGTCGGCCGCGCGGCACGCCTGATCGATAATGGCACGTGCTCTCGCCTCGATCTCGGAAGCGGCCGGCAGCGGGGACGAGACCAGACCGAGTAGCACACCAACACCCAGCATAAATTTGCGGCGGCTACGGCATCGTCGACTGGCGGTTTTCAGCGTGTTCATTTGCACGGCTTGGTAGCGCCGCAACACTGCGGTCGCTAGACTAGTACTTCACGCAGAGAAACCCTAACCGATGACTCGTTGACAGTGCAATCAAAACTGCAAATACCCAGTGTCTTCGATATCGTCGCACTAGACGCCGTAGACACCGTACTGGATGAAGCCATACGCCGTGCTAAGAGCGGTGCCGACGAAGGAACTTTGATCTGGGCACGAGATCAAACCGGCACGCGGTGGCGTGGCAGCAGCGGTTGGCTGCCCGGCTCCGGCAATCTGCACTGCGCTATTATTTTGCGGCCCGACTTCTCGACCGTCATTACACCCGAGTTGAATTTCGTCGCCGCGGAGAGCCTCGGCAGTGCGATCGCCTCTCGCTTATCGCCCGGCGTGTCGTTGCGCTACCGTTGGCCAAACGACATCATCCTCAATGCCGATAAAGTGGCCGGTGTTATGCTCGCAACTTCCTCACAGCGCAATTCCCATTACGAATGGGCGGTACTCGCAGCCCATGTCAATATCGCGACCTACCCACAGGATCAGGATATCGATGCGGTCAGCATCATCGACGCGGAAGGCTCGACTGACATCGACCCACCAAGCCTATTGGAGGACTACGCAAAACACTTTCTAGCGTCGATAAACAGATGGGCCGAAACGGGTTTAGCGAGCATTCTAAAATCATGGCGGCAACGCGTCGATGGCGTCGGCGAACGGATATCCATCGAGCTAAACGGAGATCGCATCACCGGAATTCTGGAATCGCTGGGCGCCGACGGCTCTGCGAAGATCGTCGCTGACAGCGGCAGCTCACGCCAGATTCGCGTTGGTGAGTACTACAATTTGATGAACAATATCGAAATGCCAACAGTCATTCCGGGTATATACTGCAATATCGATGCGGTCGACCGACTCATTCACGAATACCGCAATGGTGAGTACAGGCTCGCAGATGTAAATGAATACTTTCAGTTGGGTAATCTCGATTGCGGCGAGCAAATGCGACTGACGCTGACGCGACATGAGTTGCGACAACTCAAACTTATGGTGGATGCTTACAGTTTCGACTACGACGAGGGATTCATTGAATTGTGTGGACAGATGCTGCAATGCATCGATCACACCGAGCTGGCGAAATTTTGTTTCTTCGAAGTCGAGTAATGCCGATGGATCGTCGCGATGTCGAGGCTAACCCGATTCGCAGGTCGGCGAATTGGGCGCGATTTTGCATTCAGCTGGTAACGCGCAGCCTGCTCGCGTTGGGTTGGGTAGTTTTGTTCGTTGCCACCGGTAATGCCCGTCACCACGCTCCAACACCAGGCCCCGAAGACCATGCGCAACGGGTGGCTGACCAAGCGCTACTCGTGGCTACCGAGGGCGGGCGGCTCGACCTCGTCCGGTATGCGCTTCGCAATGGCGCAAGTATCGAGGCCAAGGACCCGCGCCCACGACACGACACCGCGCTGCTCCTCGCGACCCGTCGTGGCCATTCAAAAATCACGGAATATCTGCTCGACCGTGGCGCCGACGCCAACGCCAAGTCGGACGACGATTGGACGCCGCTCATGCATGCCGCCGCTAACGGTAATCTCGACATAGCGCGACAGTTGCTCGAACACGGAGCGGACTTCCACATGCGGACCGCGACGCGCGGTGAAACGCCGTTGCTTATCGCCGCGGATCGTGGCCAAACTGAAATTATTCACCTATTGCTTGAACGCGGTGCCGACCCCAACAGCACCGACCAATTGCGTGCCAACACCGTGTTAATGGAGGTTGCGGCGGAACCCACCGGACTGCGGTCGGTGGTGGATTTAATCGCGGCTGGTGCCGATGTGAATGCGCAGGCCCTCGACGGCTGGACGGCACTACTGGCTGCAATTTACGCAGGCCATTTGCCCATCATTGAAGTGCTGCTACTGAACGGCGCTAATCCGGACACCATCACGACCGACGGCCAATCACCGTTGCTACTCGCCGTAGAGCGGAATACGCCAGGCATTGTCGCGCTGTTACTTGATAATGGAGGCTCGATTGGCGCACGTATGGGCAACGGCGATAATGCGTTGGGTCGCGCCGCGTCGCTTGGGCTGGATCGACTCGCGGCAGAGTTGATTGCGCGCGGCGCGGATCCGAATCATGCAAGTAAGCACGGTCAGACTCCGCTGATGCTGGCGGCCCGCGGCGGACATATCGCGACTCTGCGTTTATTGCTGAAAAGTGGAGCCGAGGTCAATACCGGCGCAGAAACAACAGGGAATACCGCGCTGATGTTTGCCGCTAACCTCGGATACCTGGATATCGTCGAAATATTGTTAGGATCGGGTGCCGACCCATCAATCGAAGCCCACGATGGATGGACCGCCATGCAGGCGGCGCGCGCAGTCGGCGCCAACGACATTGTTCAGCGCCTGGAAAATGCCATTTCCGAGCGTCGCGACGCACCGTAGATGGTCGCAGAATCCAGATAACAACAAGATCCGTTTAACCGGAAATGCCATCGACGGCCCGAAGATCGAGATCAAATCAACAACGCAGGTTGAAGGATCGTTCGAAGAACTTTAGCCCGCATATTGCATGAAGGGTTCAAAGTTCAGGGGAAATCGGGCTAAGTAGTCGGTGCGATCGCCCGCCGATGCATAGCCGTAGCTATGAATCAAGGAGGATCGTAACGAATACGACGGCCGATTTTTCCTGACTTCGAACAGGACAAACTGTACACCGGACCCGGGTCGCAAAACACGGAGTAATTGATTGATATATGGGCAAGATTCCTGATACATCGTCCGCCTTCGTGCAATATGCGGGTTAGCCATAGTGTGGCGGATGAGCCGCTGCCCCGGCAATCTGATCCGTTCAGCACAATATCTGTATTTCGGAATATTCGGCGCTGGGGATTACCGTAGTCGCACCGGTAACACGTTGACTGATATTCGTAATCCGAAAATCCAAGGCAAGACGAAACTCAAAAGCGTTGATAAATTGATCGAATAACTCGCCACCGTAGGTGCCAAGCGCCTGCAAGCTGCCAGCGTCAGTATCGTATTCAAGATGAATCGCCGCCAGCGGCTGTGGTGCGGGGCCACCCAGAACCTGCGCACCCTTGGCAGGATCGTAAACGCTGCGCTCCGAACAACAATAGATCACTTGCGAGCGCTCCGATTGTTCTTTTTTGGAATTAACAAATCGCACCGCGTTGTGCCGATAGTTGATAAAACTTACGGATTCGCTCGGGTAGGTCATCTTATGGGCACAGATCGCGGAAAAAGCGACGATTGACCGCTCCGGCCCTACACCACCCTGCCACCGATAGCTATTTCCCCGCTCAGTTCTTAAGGTTACGTCGCTGTCGGTCGGCTTTCCCAAATTCATCAGAAAACACGGTGTGGTCACATATGGGTAGAAAAACACATAACATTCACCAGCCGCCAATTGATCCACCCGCAATGGCCGACCGTTCGCATCGGCAAGGGTTACGGGATCGTAAGGCTTCATCGTAGCGCCCTGCTGGGCTAGTAGTCCCGGGCTTGCACTCACCGCAGCCGCCGCGGACACACACGTTCGTATAAATCGGCGGCGACCGGCTCCGTGTTTGCGATCTACAGTCATAATGGTTCCAACCTGGATAAATTCATGCAGGGTTCGGAGTTCAGGGAAAATCGGACTAAACAGTCGGCGCGATCATCCACCTATGCACAGCCGTAGCGATCGATCAAGGAGCATCGTGCCAAATACATCGGCCGAATTTCCCTGAATCCGAACCCGAAAAACGGTGCTGCGGCCTCGTATCCTAGAATACGGCTTATTCGATTCAAGTATTGAATGAATTCTTTATCCATCGTCCGCCGAGGTGAAATATCCGGGCTATAGCCGGGATATGGCATCCTCTAACATTCGCTCTATGCCGCTGTGCCCGCTGGTCTTAGCCTTAAACAACGCTGTACGGCCTTCGGTATCCGCTACTTCAAGCTGCGCGCCATGAGCGACTAATAAATCAACGATTTTCGGATATCCACGCGCCGCCGCATGATGCAATGCCGTAGCGCCCTGATCGTCCTGCAAATCGATAGCAGTCGCAGAACTCGTCAACAACGCGGCCACAGCCTCCCGCTTACCTTGATAGGCCGCACGGATGAGCGGGGTCCAACTGTACACGTCGGCGGTATTTGGGTCGGCGCCACGCTCAAGCAACGTCGTTACGAGGGTTGAATGGCCTTTACTGGCGGCGATCATCAACGCGCTCCATCCAAATTTTGCGGTAACATTGATCTCAGCGCCTTGCGTTAGCAGATACTCGACAGTTTTGGTATTGCCATGGATGGATGCATACATAAGCGGCGTGCCGCCATTTCGATTGCGTTGATTAACATTTGCTCCGGCCCGCACCAAGCGCCGCACCAACTCATCGCCGCCATGTTTTGCTGCTACCATCAACGCCGTGCGCCCATCTGTTGTGGCGGCATTTATATCGCTCGTATCGGCCAAATTGGCAGCGATCGCATCGACGTCACGACTCTTGATCGCGTCCAAAAACTCCATTTGACCGGCCCAGACCGTGGGCCACAGATATATCAACGACAGCCAGATCCATAGCCAACCAGGCGGGCGGCGGCGCGCCGACTGCAAGCGGGATGTCACAGAATTTTTCGTTGCCGCCACCCAGATAATTTGGCCACTGTTTCTCGGTTCACCATGATTAGTTGCACAGAGGTCGCTAACTGTTGGGAGCCACGCTACTCATCGGATCAAAACGCCCCTCCACGCGTAGCGGCCGGCCGCAAATCTCAATTCCCCGGTTTAACGGACGAACCGTGACTTACCTGATACTCCGTCCGCATTGCGCCCTCGCGCAGTTCGTAATTGGCCACGATCGACTGCAACGCGGCATTGGCGTCGTAACGCCCCGTCACTCGAATCAATGCATCATGGTGGGTCGCGTCGGCGAGCAATTGTTTAAATCCAGCCCGTTCCGATTCACCCCATCGATTTTGTTGTGAGTGGATGATCCAATACGCTCGATCCCCGAAAAACCACAGCAGCCGCTGCTGACGCGTTAGACACTTCAACGCCTCAAATTGAGAATCGGTACGGCCGGGAGCCACTAAAATTTCACCAACCAGCGGATCACCGACAACGGTTTGCACTTCGAGTCTAAGCAACACAACGGTGGCCATCTCATGTTCGATAAGGTCGGCTTCAATACTGGCGGGAATCGGCTTCGTAGTGCGCGCCAAGACACGGCGGTCCATCTTGCTTTCAGGACCACCCACCTGAAAAAAGATCGCCGTTTCCCACGCTCCGGAATCGATTTGCACGGCGAGGCAGGTCGTCGTCGCCCCGCTGGCCTCCATACTGTCCTTTACGGTGGCGGGAAATCGCTTCATTCAAGTTTGCGTGAGTATTAAGAGTTCAAAAAAACACCTCTACTGTAACTCCCTACAGTAGAGGTGGTTGGATATCGAGATGTTTAAGTTCGCGTTGCCTATCCGCTACTACTACTGCTCGGTACCGCTCCCGCTGAAACCGTACGCGGTGTGACTTCCTCCAGGTGCTTTACCTTGTCGTACCAGATATCGTGATGCTGCTTAGCATATTCAGAGCTGACCCGCCCCGTCGTCATACCTTCCAACGCCCCCTCGGTCCCGATCGTGCCCAAATAAACATGGCCAAAAAACACCGCAATCCAGATCAACGCCCCGGCGCCGTGGACTAAATGCGCGAGCTGCATGTCAGCGCGGGTTTGCCCCCAGATCGGGAAATCCAGCACAAACCCACTGACGCATACCGCGACACCACCTACCAACACCACGATCCAAAACCATATTTTCTCACCGGGGTTGGCCTTATCCGCGCTCGAATGGACGTCGTACTTTAATCCAGCACCTTCGGTGAACCACTTGAGGTCGCCCGCACGCGGAATATTGTGACGAATCCAAAAAATTAACATCAACACGACACCGATCGAGAAAAACGGGCCGATATAATTGTGCAGGGTCATCGAGACCGAGGCCCACCATGCAAATCCCTTCGCCCCCAGTAATGGAATGAGTACAACACGACCGAAAATCGTACTTAGCCCGGTGATCGCCAATATGACAAAAGAGATCGCCGTATACCAATGAATGGTCCGTTCGATTAGCGACCAGCGAGGCACAGTAGCTCCGGAAAGAGGCTTATTGACATCGACGCGCCCACGATACAGGTACAACATAGTAAGCGTGAAAAGCGAAATGATTAGGAGCCACCCGCCATAGTTGGCGAGCTGGCCGTTGCGCTGCTGCCGCCAATTCTGCCCACCGATATTGAATAATGTGCTGGTCTCTTCGTTTATTACCCGCATGGTGGAGTCCGTACCTTGGACTGCGCTATAGCCGGAATTACCCTCACGCACCGCGCGCCAATAATTGGAGCGTTGATTCGTGTTCTGGTCGGTGACTTGCGCCTGCGCGACACCAAGACCGGTCAATAGATAGCTCGCGGCCGGTAGCACCATGGCACTGACGACGATAATCACCAATGACCAGATCATCGTTCGGGAGCGCATCGATTTTCTGCGTTTAATAGGGGGGTGGGTTATTGTTGCCAATTCAGTATCCTCCGTCAGTGGTACCGCTAACGGTCCATCTGTACAAGATTAAAACGTTCTTCAAGTACCTTCGCCCGTGCACCGGAATCCTGCGCCAGCAACGGGTCGGCCGCGCCCTTATAAGCCCCCGGCTCATGCAGGGTGACATCGGTATCTTCCCAACAACCGCTCAATATTCCGGCCACCAGTGCGATTGCAAGAATGGCTGCAGTGTTCTTGAACATACGGATACTCCTTATGCGGCATCCGCTGCGCTTCACATAGCGCAACGGTAGTCAAATAAACATCAAGGGAGGGACCCGTTCGTTGTCCCCCCCTTGACTTCATATTTACGCAGGCGCGTAAGCGGCTTCCCAACCCCAAGTCTGTGGCCTACCACCACGCTTTAACACGCGCTGCCGATAAATGCCGGCCACCATGTCGCCGTCTCCTGCCAATAGCGATTTGGTGGAGCACATCTCCGCGCACAACGGCAGCTTGCCTTCGGCGATACGATTACGTCCGTACTGTTCGCGTTCCTCGGCACTATTATCGGCGGCTGGGCCACCGGCACAGAACGTGCATTTATCCATCTTGCCGCGCACACCGAAGGCCTCTTGTTGGGGGTATTGCGGCGCGCCGAACGGGCACGCATAAAAACAATATCCGCAGCCGATACAGAGGTCTTTATCGTGCAGCACGATACCGTCGTCAGTCGTGTAGAAACAATCTACGGGACAAACGGCGGCACATGGCGCATCGGTACAGTGCATACAAGCCACCGAAATCGACTTTTCACCGGGCACGCCATCGTTCAACACCACGACGCGGCGCCGGTTTACACCCCAAGGCACCTCGTGTTCGTTCTTACACGCGGTTACGCAGGCATTACATTCAATGCACCGCTCAGCATCGCACAGAAACTTCATTCGAGCCATTGTCATTCTCCTCCGATTAAGCGGGCTTGATGTTGCACAGAGAGACTTTACTCTCCTGCATCTGCGTTACGGAATCGTAGCCGTAGGTGAACGCGGTATTACACGCCTCACCCACCACATACGGCGCGGCTCCCTCCGGGTATTTACTGGTTAAGTCGACGCCCTGAAAGTGACCGCCGAAGTGGAACGGCGTAAACACCACGCCGCGGGCCACCCGCTCGGTTATCATCGCCTTGACTTTGATCTTTGCGCCTTCCGGACTATTGATCCAAATTTGCTGTCCGTCGCTGATCTGCGCGTCGTTGGCATCGGCCGGATTAATCTCCGCAAACATCTCCTGTTGCAACTCGGCAAGCCAAGGATTCGAGCGCGACTCCTCACCGCCGCCTTCGTATTCCACTAAGCGACCACTGGTGAACACCAACGGGTAGTCCTTGGAATGGTCGTTGACTTGAATCCCCTTATATCGGGTCGGTAGCCGGTAAAACCGCTTGCGATCCTCATAAGTGGGATAATCCGCCACCAGGTCGCGGCGCGGCGTATACAACGGTTCGCGATGCACCGGCACCGGATCGGGGAAGGTCCAGACTATGGCCCGGGCCTTGGCATTACCGAACGGCGCACAGCCGTGTTTGATCGCGACGCGCTGAATACCACCGGACAGGTCGGTCTTCCAGTTTTTGCCATCGGCGAGCTGTTTTTCGGCGTCGGTCAAATCGTCCCACCAGCCCAATTGTTTTAGTAATTCGGCGCTGAACTCGGGATAACCATCACGGATTTCCGAATCGACGGGGTACGACTCTTCGGCCAGCAGATTCACGCCATCCCGTTCCACGCCAAAACGGGCGCGGAAACACAATCCGCCTTCGGCCACCGGTTTGCTCGGATCGTACAGTACCGGCGTTCCCGGGTGTCCCATCTCCGGCGTGCCCCACGACGGCCACGGCATACCGTAGTAATCGCCGTCCACCGGACCGCCTTCGGCCTTGAGCGTCGTGGTGTTGAACGTCCGGCGGTTTGCCGCATGGGCTTTCAACCGCTCCGGGCTCTGGCCGGTGTAACCGATGGTCCACATACCGCGGTTGATTTCAGCGGTCATGTCTTCCACGTTCGGTTCATTATTCTGCACCTTGATGTTCTTGAACATCTGCTGGTGATAGCCGAACTTTTTGGCCATCAAGTACAGAATCTCGTGGTCGGTCTTCGACTCGAATATCGGGTCGATGACCTTGTCGCGCCATTGGATGGAACGATTGGATGCCGTGACCGAACCGTAGGTTTCGAACTGTGTCGCGGCCGGCAGTAAATAGATGCCGTCCTTACGATCGCTCATCACCGCAGCGTGGGTGGGATACGGATCCACGATTACCATGAGATCGAGCTTCTCCATCGCCGCTTTCATATCCGGACCGCGGGTTTGACTATTGACCGCGTGACCCATGTAGATCACCGCCCGCAGATTATCGCGTTGGCCGATCTGGTTCTTGTCCTCGATGACTCCGTCGACCCAGCGCGACACGGGTATTCCCTTGTAATTCATCGGGTGCACCTGCTTGCCTTCCTTGTCGCCCTCCACCATGCCCTGGTCGAACTGGCCCTTGACCCATTCGAAGTCCAATTCCCAGACCCGCGACCAATGCTTCCACGAGCCTTCCGACAGCCCGTAGTAACCGGGAAGCGTGTGCGACAGCACACCGAGGTCGGTCGCGCCTTGTACATTGTCATGGCCGCGGAAGATATTAGCGCCACCACCGGATTTACCGATATTGCCGAGCGCCAACTGCAATACGCAGTAGGCCCGCGTATTGTTGTTACCGATCGTGTGCTGCGTGCCGCCCATGCACCAAACGATCGTGCCGGGGCGGTTTTCCGCCATCATTTGAGCGGCTGTCTTCACCGTCGCTTCATCGACACTCGTAACGCGTTCCGTCTCTTCCGGGGTCCACTTCGCGACTTCGGCACGAATATCGTCCATGCCGTAAACACGCTGGCGGATGTATTCCTTATCCTCCCAGCCGTTCTCGAAGATATGCCAGAGCATGCCCCAGATGATCGCGACATCAGTGCCGGGGCGAATCCGCACAAAGTGATCGGCATGGGCCGCCGTACGCGTGAATCGCGGATCAACGACGATCATTTTGGCGCCGTTTTCTTTGGCGCGAAAAATGTGTTGCATCGCCACCGGATGGGCTTCGGCCGGATTACTGCCGACGAAGATCATCGCCTTGCAGTTGTGCATATCGTTGTAGGAATTGGTCATGGCACCGTAACCCCAGGTGTTCGCAACACCCGCGACGGTCGTCGAATGACAGATGCGCGCCTGGTGATCGACGTTGTTGGTGCCCCACATCGCGGCCATCTTGCGAAACAGATACGACTGTTCGTTACTGTGTTTCGCAGAGCCCAGCCAATACACCGAATCCGGGCCCGATTGTTCGCGAATCGACAACAGCTGGTCGCCGATTTCATCAATGGCCGCATCCCAGGACATCCGTTCCCACTTGCCACCGACGAGCTTCATCGGATATTTGAGGCGTCGCTCACCGTGACCGTGTTCACGTACCGACGCGCCTTTGGCGCAATGCGCTCCGAGGTTAAACGGGGAATCGAAGTCGGGCTCCTGACCGGTCCACACGCCGTTCTGCACTTCGGCGATAACCCCGCAACCGACTGAGCAGTGCGTGCACACGCTGCGCCTTAACTCGATTTCGCCGCCCGCGTCGGCCGCCGCGGCCGCGGCGCGTTGCATCATAGTGGGCGCTACCAACGTGGCAGCGGATGCTGCTCCCAAAGTGATGCCGGAACGGCGCAGAAACGTGCGCCGGCTAATGGCTTCACCGACCGACGCCAGCGTTACGCTCGCGGTCGAACCGTTACTTTTTCTAATCAACTTCATCGTCGATGCTCCTCAATTAATCCGGTTAGAACTGCGCGAGCCGATAATATTCGCGAATATGTGGAGTTTCACGATAACCTTGTTTGGCTGTCGCGGGTTTATCCGGCGCGGCATCCGATTCAGTACCGGCTAATGCGCCGCCGGCAATCGCCGCCGCCGTGGTCGCACCACCCGCGGCCGCCATGCCTATTAGGAACTTGCGACGATCAGTATTGTCGGTCAGTGTATCTTTGCTCATCTCAATCAATCTCCTCTGCAACTATCTTTGTTATGCGACCGGGAAATCTGCCGCGGTATTACGCCAACATCTCTAAGTAACGATTCTCGAACTGAATAAAATGCCCGCCGAAGCTACCCACGGCACGGTAAAACGTCGCGTGATCGGCTTGCGCCAAGTCACTAAAGAATTGGCCTGCCCAGCAACCAATATGGTCTCGAAAAAACGCGCGCTGCTGCGCAAACGCAATACGTTGGTCTGCAATTATCATTGCCATGGTTTCACACAACGCAGCGATGTGATCCTCGGGCTCCTTCACCTCGTCTTGACGTTCGAACCCAAGTCGCTTGAGATCGTCCCGCAATAACGACAGCGGCCGATCCATCAAGAACCCCGTTTGATACCACGAGCCGAACGGTAGGAGTTCGCCGCGCCCGATGCCTATGAACAAATCATGATATTCGTGCTTGAGTATCTCGGCGATCGGTGCGGCTTCACCCGCATCGCGCAACGCTTCCCAAGCCAATGCCATTGTCCCGTCGTCGTGGTTCGAGCGTTGCGGAATTCGAGTGAGAGATTGCATAAGCGCATCGCTGGGCGGACGCGCAAGCAAAGCCGCAATTAAACTGTAAGTGGAGGCTCGAGCTTGCCCCTCGGACGCTGGGGTAGCGTCTGCGTTGTTATTCATATTGACCCACTCTTGGGTCACCGCCTGTACAGTCATTCCAATTTGTTCATTTAGGTATTTGGGACTCGACTGTGACTAATCGGAAACAATTATAATCGATTATTTAGAGGTGTACATAGCGCGCCGGCAAGACCGGCAACGACTCAAACGTGGTCGACTCGCAGGCGCAAGGCGAACGCCTTGCTTAGCATCAATTACACTCGAAATTTCAAGCTGTTACTCGGCTAATATTGCTCTAGCAATGAAATCGTGTGCTTGGTAAAACTCATTGCATCTGTACATAATGTTGCGGCGCACAAAACAAATACTCGCGACGCAACTACGCTACGACAGGTAATTCCCCGATTCGGTGAACATATCTTTGACCCGGCAGTCTTCACACATTTCCAGACGCCGTAATGCGGACGCGTCTTTGAACATTCGGTGGCCGGCTAATTTTTCATGCATGCGCCGAATTACACTTTGCGTTGCGAACGCCTTGCCGCATTGCACGCAGCGGAACGGCTCTTCGCTTTTTAACTCGCACGTCGATAAACGCCGCTCCGCGTCAAGCAGGTAGCGTGGCTCGCGACGAATCGCGTGTTCGGGACACGCCGATTCGCAAATTCCGCACTGCACGCAATTCCATTCGATAAATCGCAGCGCTGGACTGTCGCCGCCATCCTCTAAAGCGCCGGCCGGGCACACCGATACGCAGGCCATGCATAATGTGCAGGCATCGGCATCGAGTTGTATCGCACCAAACGGTGCGCCGTCCGGCAACTCAATACAATCTGCCCGCGCCGGTGCGCAGTCGTGCAAATGATCGAGCGCCATGCGTAACACCGCGCGTTTGCCGCCCACCGCCGCGAAACCCGCGGCCGCATTGCCGAAGGCCGCATCAGTTGGCACACCGACGGTATCGGGATAATCAGCAGCATCAAGCCAAGATATACGCTGCGGTGCATAGCCCATTCCGGCCAATAGGCGGTGGCCGATGCTAAGCTGATGGTCGACCTCGCGCCGGATCGCGGCCGGTATCGAATCATTTGCTAATAACATGACCCGTTCCGCACCGTAGGCCAGCACCGCCAGCCAAACGTCCAACCCGACCGAGCCGATCTCCTCGACCACAAACGGCAACACGTTACCACCCATTCGCGCTGCGTGTTGCATCGCAATATCGTGGCCACGTTCGCGGTCGTAAAACAAAACGCAAGCGCCTGTGCCATCGGCATCTCGATAAGCGCGGAGC
>JAOTWM010000572.1 GCA_029862885.1 Gammaproteobacteria bacterium | reverse complement strand
CGTAATCGCGGAGATCACAGCGGCCACAAGCAGCGGTATCGTGATCGCTTGCAGCCACTTGATGAGCGCCCCGTTAGGCGGTAGAGGCCACCCGTTCTCGTCTCGTGCCAATGCCATCGTTCTTTCTGGCCCCCACCAGAGAAGTATTCCCGGCTAATGCCGCAGGAGTGATCTGCCACCTGAACATGATTGCATCTTCCAACGACGGCAGACGTTCCGTTACTAGCTGCTCGAGGAGCTCGGCCCAATCTCCGCCGCCGCCCTCGTAGTCGTCGCCGAGTACCTGGACGAGATGGCCGCCCTCGAAATAGACGTAGGCGTTGATCCGAAACGTGAAGCCGCAGGACGCAAGGAGTTCGGCACGTGCTGCGAGTTCTTCGATCATGTTTGCGAGCCGACTACAGTCCCCGTTGTATCAGTTGCATTTGTAGGCGCGGAGGTATGAATGCGCAGAATGCCGCTATCGTCAACGTGAAGAAAGTAATAGGTGCCGCCTTTATCCATGAGTGCGAGGTACGCTGCTGCCGGCGTCGAGCCGTTTGAGTTTCTCGGAAGCACCACCCCGCAGCCCGCCCCCGTTCCATTGTCTATCGCAACACCGGTCAATGTCTTTGTTGCATCGCCGCCATTGTTAATTACCGCGCTATTCGTGCCGTTCATCCTGAAAACCATTGCTCCCGGCGTGTCAACAATCGAACCCTGATCAAGCGCCTGCATCCAGGCTTTATCTAGAACGGTTCCGGTGGTTCCCGAACCATCATCGTCAACAATCGAAGCGATTTTCCCTGCCAACATGATCCCGGTGGCCATTGTGCCTAGTCCCTTATCCCTTGATCTTGGTTATCAAAAAACGACTTCAGGCGCGTTCGCGTCCGTTGCTTAACCTCGACAGATCGCTCGAATAGAGTCGAGGAAAGCCATCGTGTTTCCTGCTTCGTGATTATCCCGTCCGTGAAAGAGGTCGTAAGGTGTGAAGTCGTGCGATTAATCGTCACCGCGGCGCCCACACGAGCATTTTGATCTCGCGTCATGTATCGAGCTGAAATCGACTGATTTTGTGTAAAGGTAGAAGCAAACTCGGGCGCTTCTGTTTTCGTCATACGCCGGTCACGGTGAAACTTTACCGTTAGCTGGTAATCGGATGTCGCCGCACCCGCCAGCACTGCACTAAATACCTGCCCCACATATTCGCCCTTTTCGTACTTCGCCGGTGTTGCGGTGAAAATCCACGTTACGCCGTTAAGAACATTCGCGCTTGCTTTCCCCGTATATGCAAACTGATCGGCACCGATAACCCCGATCCCTCCCGCGGAATCGAAAACATCCCCGTCCTCGACTGTCAGAGTTGTATTCACACCCGACGCACTCGTGGACGCGAGCGGAGAACCTTTGCCCTCTACGAGAACCTGCGTGATTGTAGGCTTGTCGTCTTGCGACATCTCTAAATTCCAATATCCCGCATCATCAGCATCAAGATCCTTTGCACTATACAAACCCTCATCGGTCGTAAAGAAGTGCAGATCCGCGTCCTGGTCCACGTACCAAAAAGCGTTAATGCGCTCGGCAAGACGCTGCAGGGCCTTATCAGCAGAGGCATACTTGAACGTAATTTCGTCTACAGTTGGCAACCCTGCCTGAATATGGTTCCCCGTAAATGGACGATTGGCATCGTCCGTCGGCCATACCTGCGGGCTTGCTCCGGCAGTGAGTAGGTCGAGCGCGATATCCGATGCTGACTGGGAATGGTACGGCTTAATCACAAGCATCCTCCGAAGGTCTCGCCCGTAATCATTCGCCTCCACTTCCCACACCTTGCCCGATGCGTCTTGACCTGGATGCTGGTTTTTTACGTTGACTTTCTGTATCGGCCCGGCAAACACGATTCGCTTACTGTCGCCGATGGCCAGTTTCACCACCTTCGGCTCATCAACTGTCGCGCCGCTCATTTCAGGGCTCGTTGCGCTCGCGTTGTAACGCATCCGAAATGTCACTTTGTCTACTCGATCGTCAAGCTGTTCCAGCCATTTGATCGAATCAACATCAATATAGGCGGTATTATCGACATCGTTGATAAAGACAAACGGTGTAGGCGTGGCATAACTGAAACGCGTGGCTCCAAATCTCGCCTCTTTGAAGCGGCATTCCATGAGCGCCTTTGTCGATCCCGAAATGCTCAAATCCCCATGTCCTCAAACGCATCTTCGAGCCCGCCGCGAACGCCTCTGGCGAACCGCTCAAAGAAGTCTTCCGAAGCTAGCGCAACCTCGACCGGATTGGATTCGCCGATCCCCCGCTGGATGTCATCGCGGATCTTGTCTACATCCGTCGAGAAGCTGAGCTCTACCGTTTCGCCGAGATTCGAAATCTCGCCTTTGGCTTCTCGCGTTTTCGCTTTAACCGCTTCCATCGTTTCGGCGTATTGCTGCTGCAGCGCGTCTAGCTTCAACTTCCGCTGGTCAGCAGTCAGCGTGTCATCGTCTCTGATTGCTTCCTGCGCAACGCCGTAGGCATCTTTGATCTTCTTAGCCGATTTCTCGTGAGCCTCACTGCCGTCCTTCGCCGATTTCGTGGCGGCTTTTCGGAGCTCCTCGAGCGTCATGCCCGTTTCGGCCATTTTGGCCTGTACTGCCGCCAGCTTCTCCTGCCAGAACTCGGCAAAGGCAGCCGCCGACGCGGGATCTTTTGAGGCGTTAGCGAATCGCGCCCAGATGCCCTCCATGTCGCTAATCTTGCCGCCAAGCGCCATTATGATATTGACCTGAGCTACGTTGTTCTTCTGCCATTCCTCGCTGCCCGCCGATATGAGCTCCTGGGTCGGTATGATCGCCTTCAAGGAGTCGTTGATCTGATCAACCGTTGCCCGTGCCGCCAGTTCGCCCTCACCAGGTCCACCGAACAAACTCTTGATTCCGCCCCATACCTTCTTCAGTCCGTTCATCAGCGGCCCGGCGAACGCGCCAATGATCGGGCCGACGACCGGGAGCCAGTTCGCGGCTTTGCCGAGAAAGCTACCCATCGTGGAAAGAAACCCGGTCCCGGCCTGCGTTCCCGCCTGAACGCCGATCCCGCTAAGATCAGGAAGTCCGAACCCACCACCTCCGCCGCCCCCGCCGCCAAAGAACTTTTTGAAAGCGCCCCCGATGCTGGAGAAAAAACCGCCGAGCCCACCCTG
>JAOTWM010000100.1 GCA_029862885.1 Gammaproteobacteria bacterium | reverse complement strand
GGAGCAGGCAGCCCTTCAGACGGACGACCGATTTCTCCTCGTCGAGAGAGAAGCGAGCCCGTTCACGTCTGACGTTTTCAACGCGTCACGTACCAAGGGCTTCAAGGGCACGTTTTTTCCGCTGAATACGCGCGAGGTGTGCCTGTTCCTCGATCCGGCGCTCGACCCAGGCGATGGAGCCCCGTACTTCGAGGCGGTACTCCAATGCAAGACCGACCTCGCCGTCGAGTACTTCGATAACCTGGAACAGGCCCTGATCGAGGCGGAGCCTAACCTGATCAGCCCGGCCCTCAATACCTTGTTGACCGAGCTGAACAAGGCCAGGAGCATGGTCAAGGTAGGCAGATGGAACAAAGCCACAATGGATCTCTCCGCCTTGTATAACGAGGTAACCGGCGCTACGTGGAACGTTGACTTCCGCAATGATCCGGGCAACCTGATCATGCGCATCGAAAACCTGTTCTTCCGCATTGAGCAACTCGAACTGGCTGAAAACAGTCTGCCGTGATGTCCGGCCGATTAGGCAGACCTGGAAGGGCCCCTTCGGGGGCCTTTTCTTTGAGGTATTCTTGAACGATGGAGTCTTCGACAGATCATGATGCAACGATGGTAGCCGGCCAGACCGGCTACGCAGTTCCGCTGATCGTTGCGGTAACCGGACATCGCGATCTCGTCGCGCGGGAGGTGCCCGAGATCCGCGTACAGGTTAGCGAGTTTCTAAACCGCCTGTTGACCCATTACCCGGAACGCGGTGTGACCGTGATGTCCCCGCTCGCAGAGGGCGCCGACCAGCTTGTTGCCGAGGAGGCGCTGCAACTCGGTATTCCGGTAATTGTGCCACTGCCTATGCCGCGCGAGATTTACGCCACAGAGTTTGAAACGGCCGCCGCGCGGGAAAAATTCATGACCTTGCTGTCGCGGGCGACAGAGGTATTCGAGCTGCCCGTACTACCCGGCAGTAGCGAAGAATCCATCGCGGATCATGGTGATGACCGCGCGCGACAATACGCCCAGCTCGGTGTGTTTTTATGCGCGCACTGTCACATCCTGATGGCGCTTTGGGATGGAAAGTATCCTGACGAGCTCGGCGGTACATCACAGGTTGTGCGCTTTCACCAGGAAGATGTCATGCCCGGCTATATCCCGAGTTCCGAGACCAGCCGCCTGGTACTGGCGGATGACGAGAGTGACCTCGTTTATCACATCGTCTGTTCTCGCGATCGGGCGGATGGACAACCGGCGGATGGACTACAGGCTTTGTCCTCTTCGTGGTTCACGACCGATGAGTCTGCACCACGAACTGACCGGCTGTCGAAGCGACACAAGAACGTATTCGACCACACCCGTGAATTCAGCCGTGACGCAAAGCAGTACGAGGACCGCATCAGGGAGGAGGCGTGGTCACTGATAGATAATGCAAGAGCGGGCGAGTTACCGGCAGGCGTACGCGATATCGACCACATCTTTCGCACGGCCGACTGGCTTGCAATCCATTTTCAAAAACGCTTTTTGATGCTCCTGCGTGCGACGCATGTGTTGGCGTTGCTCATGGGCGTGATGTATATCGCTTACTCCGACGTGTACGCAGCGAAGACCTTTATAATTGCGTTCGTTGGCTTCTTCCTTGTAGCTGCTGCGATTCAAAAAGTCGGTGCAAAACACGCGTGGCACCGCAAATATCTTGATTACCGAACGCTTGCTGAGGGATTGCGCGTGCAATTCTATTGGGCGGTGGCTGGCGTGCGTAGTGAGAGCGTTTCAAAATTTGCTCACGACAATTTCCTGAAGATGCAGGACTCTGACCTGGGCTGGATTCGAAATGTAATGCGCGTTGCAGGTCTGGAATGCGATGTATCACCAAACCTGGAAAAGCCAGGCCTCTATTTTGCGATGAGTGAGTGGATTGGTGACGAGACCAGCGGCCAGCTAGGCTACTACCGCAGGAAGGCCGCGGAGAAAATCGGCCGAAACGAACGTACAGAACGTTTTGCCGCAATCGTGCTTTGGGCGAGTGTTGCAGCCTTCGCTTTGTTTGTGTTTGCGAGTGACGAGTTGGCTCATACCGTTCGCGGCCCCGTTGTGATCCTGATGGGCGTTCTGCTTTTGTCGATCGGTATACGGCAGTCGTATGGGCATAGCGTTGCCGATTTCGAGTTGATAAAGCAGTACGAGTTCATGTTTCGTATTTTCAGCAAGGCCTATCAGCGCATCAAGCAAAGTGACAGTGATGAAGAGCGCCGCCGCATATTGCGCCTCGTCGGGGACGTGGCGCTAGAAGAGCACGCCGAGTGGATTCTCATGCACCGTGAGCGCTCGATCAATGAAGGCGAAATCTGGCGCATGACCGGATGAGCCGGTGTGTGACGACGTCCTGTGATCAGTCTTCCCAGGGCGTTGCATTGATGCGGTAAACGTCGGTCCAGTTTGCGCCGGCATCGAAAGAAAGCTGCATTACCCAATTCCAAGCGTTTTCGTCCGGCTCGAAGAATATGATGCGCCGCGGCGGATCCTGCACGGGCTTGAGAATATCCATGACGATATCGCCATCGTCATTCTGCCTGGCGCTGATATGCATCAGGCCATTGAGCCTGGTGGCCGTCCAGGCGATCTCCCAGCTCTCGGTGTCCGGGTTGTAGGTACGCAAGTTGGTGCCGAAACCACCGGTGTTTGGCATCCAGAAGTCCTGAACAGCGATACCGTTGCCAACACAAGAGAAAATCCAGCGTGCGCCAGTGCCGGGCCCCCAGCCACTGCCGTCCTGGGCAAGACTTTCGTCTGCGATCTTCCAGTCGCCAACATAGCGGCCGAACTGCGCCACAGGCCCTTCCATGCAGGCACTTTTGTCGCCGAACAGAACGGGTGGCTCCCCGGCCTGGGCGAAACTGACTGCCACTATGGCTGTTGCGATTGCTATTAGTATCTTCTTCATTCTGACCGTCCCATTTCCATTCGCTTTGTGAGTTTGTCCACACATCGGAACCCGGGTTCACTCATAATATTAGCAATCAGCTATTCCCTTGACTGAAACAGCACATCCCGGTCTAATACCCCGCTCTTTGTAGGAGCGCCCCATGGGCGCGACCATAGCTAAGGCCAGGTAGCTCAGTTGGTAGAGCAGCGGACTGAAAATCCGCGTGTCGGTGGTTCGATTCCGCCCCTGGCCACCAATTTCCACTTTAGTATCAATGTATTACGAGTAGCCAGCCAATGTTCGTTTTAGCGCGGGTACAATACAGGTACAGTGCTGAATCGCGTGGAACTCAAATTGGCGACCATCGTAAAGACACCATCGGGCAAATGGAAAGCGGTCATTCGTAAGCTGAGTTGGCCAACGAAGTGCAAAACGTTTCGTCTCAAGCGGGATGCGACCGATTGGGCAAGGCAGGTTGAAACGCAAATGGTTCGCGACCTGTATATTGATCGTGCTGACGACGATTTGAAGCTTCGATAGCAGCAAACACGTACTCTCGACAAAGCATTTCTGCGAACTGCTCGTATTTCCGGTCTTCGAATGCGATGCAAGAATTACCTCCGCCGGATGTGAGGCATCGAGATCGGACCGGACGCGTTGATCTCCACAGGGTACCTGGCGGTGTACGGTTGATTCGTCACCTCGACCGACTCAATCTTGCCCAGTGAGTACGCCTTGGCATGACCGGCCTCTCGCTCGAAGCCGTAGAAGAGCCGATTGTCATCCTTCGAATGTCGAAACGACAGCGGTTCTACGGTCCGAACTGTGCCATGGTAGCCTAACGCCACACAAATGCGGTTGGCGGCTGCGAACTGAATACGCTGTAAATAGGGTTCGATTCCGAACGCACTTGATATGCGCCCAGGATGAAATACAGTCTCACCCGCCTTCGCCGGCAGAGGCTTGGTTGTTTCAACGGGCTGCAATCCAGCCAACCAAGAGAAGAAGTCCGGCAACTCTGCCCAAAACGATTCCATTGGGGGAAGCGATGGCAACTGATGGGCGAGCATGTTCGCCCATTGCGGCTCGAGCTCATCCAGTTTCTCGTGTTGCTCGATACTCTGGTACGTTGGCACCGCGATGCTCTTGAAATCACACTTCGTCTCAAGCACGCCATAGACCAGTCGTGGATTATCAATCAGCTGTCGGTTTCGGTAGCAATGTATGACGTCGTAGAGATCACGCGGCCGTGCACGTTGGGCCAGTGCTCGTATCTTTTCCGCAACCACTTCCTCGAACGCGTAGCACGTGGCCCGTATGCCGCCGTCCGGCTCATCGGAGTAGGGATGGTGGACTCCTTTCGTGACCGTCTCGAGGACTAGAACTTCGTCACTGGTCAGATCGAGTTTAATGCTGGCAACGCTTTGTCTGCGTCGTAACGGGCCGTTGAAGTGAATTTTTCCCTGCGCCGAGAACCGGCCCTGACCCTTGTCCTTAATCTTGAAGGTGAATCGGTCACGGAAAAACTCGATGCCGACCTCTTCGGACAGCCGTTCGGTTATGTCATTGAAGGTCTGAGATAGAAAATCTGTGGTGAGATGTGACGGGTCTGTCAGCGTGAAGTCCAAATCTTCGGAGAATCGGAAGGTCTCAAAATGGCATTTCTTGAAACTGGTACCGCCCTTAAATGCCCAGCGTGCAACCGCTGGGTGCTGATGGATGGCCCACAACATCCAGCCCAGAACGTAATCTTTTTCGATGGTCTCCGGCCGGAGGCCAAGCTCGGTGGCCATCTTGAGGACTTCATTTTTTTCGATCATGAAGGTCCTTCCATGACTGCGAAGTCTTTAGTCGCCACTCGGGAATCCTGCAGGGAGAGGCGACTGTCGGATCAAAGATCGAATAGCCTTTCGACATCCCGGAACGCAGAAGCGATAGCTGGTGGTCACTCGCAGAGAAGCTCGTGTCGAGCAGCAAGCCCAACCGCTTGTAGATGGTCTTGTTCCGACTCCTCTCAATGTAATTCAGCAGGAGGTTGAAGTCGTAGTGTTCGGAGTCGAGATACTCGGAGAACACGTCGCTGACGATCGCCATTCCACCGACAAGACCCGGGTCGTCCAGCAAATCGACCATCGTTTTCGTCGGATCACTGACGTAGACTCGCTTGCTTCCGACCCACACGGTTTTCAGGCCAAAGACTTTATGTTTGACCACTGTTTTTAACCGGAACGTCACGCCACCGTGCACCGGATACCGGTCCTTGACTTTCTTGCGAGTCAAATACGTGACGGTTTCGATGATCTGCTCGGACAGATCCCAATACTTGACGGCGCTGAATCCGCCAACGTAGCCGGGACCGTAAATCGACTCGGCGAGCAGGAAGGGCTCCTCCACGACTGGCTCCGTACTAGTCGACGACAGCGGTACGGGCAAATAGACGCCCCGTTTTGCCCGATAGACCCAGCCGCTATTGTTCCATCGAGCCAGCAATCGGCCTGACTCCTGGGTGGATACGCCAAGCACGTCCGACACGATCTTTGGTGTGATGACGCCCGCGTGGCGCTCCAGGACACGGCTCAGTTTGCTGCGGTAGGTTTTGCCTATTCCCGAGAGTTCAGTCATGGATAAATAATACACTATTTTTGCCAAAAGCAGGCAAAAATCGCATATTTATACAACACGCATGACCACAGCCGTAACCTACATTCAATGTCCACTGATCGCGTCATGGTTGTGGGCCGCTTGTCAGTCACGGGGTGGTGATGCAACGAGCGGTTCCGGCGGGGACAAGACAATCTGTCTACGCTTGGCCGATTGACATTTTACACTATGCGCGTTGTGTAAAAAGTACGCCTGTCGGTCACCCTTCGTAGGGCGGCTTAATTTGTGGAGCTTGTGCCGCCTTTAGTGCAGGATCTCGATTCTCGGCGCATCTTGCATAGGCAAATGACATGGTTAGTTACTAGATGGTCACATACCTTGCCGTCGCGTTACTCGATGCCTATGTACAGTTCGGACCTGAGGTTTTGGCCTCTGACTCCGGATTTTTCCGCTGAATACCGCGTAGTTAGGAATTTCAGTAGGGCGAGATAGGACGCTATTCAGATTCTCAAATGTAAACATCGCCAAAAACGAATTTACGCTGGGTAGGAGCTGGCGGTACCTTTCAGACTCCACCTAATAGTGGTTCGGATTTCAGACTACGGGGGATGCTGGAAGATGCGCAGACTTAGGAATTCAGGGATTAGGACACCTATAGCACTTGGGGTGGCGATAGCATTGCAATCTCCAATTGCTCAGGCGCAGGAAGATGTACTGATAGAAGAAATTATCGTTACCGCGACTCGTCGGAATCAGACAGTCCAGGAAATTCCGTACAACATCAATGTAATTACGGCCAATCAACTGGCGCAAACTGGGATTTCAGATCCTGCGTCGCTGGTAAGGCTAGTTCCCGGGCTTAACATTGTTGACGAGGGTCCCCGCGTATCGGGAAATCGGAACACCTATAACATTCGCGGTATGAATGTCGACGCGGCGAATAACAATGACGATAACGCGCCGATTAGCCAGGCAACAGTTTCCACGTACCTTGGAGAGATTCCCGTATTTTTTCCGATGAAACTCGTTGACCTCGAACGTGTTGAGGTGCTTCGCGGTCCTCAGGGGACACTTTACGGTGCAGGGTCTGTGGGCGGCACAATACGCTTTATCCCGAAGAAGCCCAGCACTGACGGCACTACCTTAGATGCCACAGCCGAACTGTCCGCTACGGACGGTGCCGGCAACTCCTCCTATGACATTGCACTGACAGCGAACTTCCCTACATCCGACAAGACCGCATTCCGCGCGACTGTCGGCCATGAATACCTGTCCGGTTTTATCGATGCGATCGGATTAATTGAGGATACGGGGACGCCAAAAAATCCGGGTGAAATCGTACTGGCAGACCCACTCGATATTCTTGGAAGCGGAACTGTCCAAGCGCCAATTATTGAGGATTCAAACGATTCAGATCATACGTACATTCGGGCGAGCTTTCTTATGGTACCGAATGAGGAGGTCGAAATTGGTCTGAATTACAACTATCAAACCATCGAGGCGAACAATCGTTATGAAGATAATCGGTTCTTTGGCTCAGGTGAAGAGTACGTAACTCATAAAGCCTATACGGATCCGCAGGATGCGGAAATCACGATGCTCGACCTCGACGTGCAGGCGGATCTTGGTTTCGCAAGGTTGACCTCGTCAACAGGGTATTCCGACGTAAGTACGCGCAGTATTTCGGACTCCTCCGGTTTCCTGCGGACAAACATTCCTCAATATTATTTTGGGAACCCGCGAGTATTTTCGCCAATAGTTCGAACCCAGGATGTCCAGACATTCACTCAAGAACTGCGCCTGGTGTCGCAGGGTGATGGGCCAATCGACTGGGTCGTCGGCGCCTTTTACACCAAGAAGGATCTTGATTTCAACCTCGATCAGCGACTATCGGGTGCCAATGAATATACAAACCTCTACTTTGGTACACCTGCGCCGTTGGACTTCACTGATGTTCTTGTAGACGGTGGCACGTTTCAGGAATTTACGGAACTCGCCGGTTTCGGAGAGATCATCTGGCATGTAAATGATGAGTGGCAGATTACTGGCGGAGTACGGGTGTTCAGAGACGAGTTGACCGGCACATCGGGGCTCCCGCTACCTTACGCATCTCGGACGTTAGAGTACTACTATTACGGAACGGCGACTGATGATTTCTTGCTTGGTGGTTTCAACCCGACCAATTTTGACGGTTCCGAAAGCATATTCAAAATAAACACGTCATATGATATGTCGGAAGACTCGATGATATTCATGACGTACGCCGAAGGATTCCGCGTGGGAGGCGCGAATCAATTGCCAGAGACTGATCCACTTGGCAACGACAATACGGACATTCTTACATACGATCCTGATGACGTTGAGAATTTTGAGTTCGGCATCAAAGGAACGATCGACGGCAGGTTCAACTACACTGCCACTGCATTCCTGGTTGACTGGACTAACTTTCAGGCGACGTTGCAGGGTGCGTTTGGGATTGCATTTGTTGACAATGTGCCAAGTGCCGAGTCAAGAGGTTTCGAGCTGGAGCTGAACGGCTACGTAACGGAAAACTTCGATTTCAATCTCGGCTATTCTTACGTCGATGCAACAGTTTCACAGGCCTTCTTATTTTCGAAGGACGATCCATCGACCGAAATTCCAAAGGGCAATCGATTGCCCGGTGCTGCAGAGCATGAGTATTCTGCTGCAGCCAATTTCAGGGTTCCGCTCGCGTCGTCTGAACTGGTGTTTCACATAAATTCGTCGTACAAAAGCGAAGTCCTAAGCAATTACCGTGATCTCCCCAGCGTGGAATCAATAAGTTTTGCAGAATTCGATAGCTTTAGTCTTTGGGGTGCGTCAGTAACCTGGTCGAAGAATAATTACAATATTACTGCTTTCGGTGACAACCTGAGCAATCAGCGTGGCGAGTCCTCGGTCATCACGGCGAGCTTTTACGGCGATCGCGATCAAGGCTGGGGCGTTATTCGACCCAGAACGTATGGGATTCGCTTCAAATATAGTTACAAATAGTTGCCTTCGGCAATAGCTTCAAAACGGCGTGGATTTCCGGCTGTTTTTGTTGCACGTACCGACACGAATTCGAGGCATACTGGCCACTACTATGGGAAGCGATGTCACTCGGAAAATTAAGCAGATCACCAGGCTCCTGCAGCAAGGAGACCTCGCTTCCGCCGCCGCGAAGATTTCGACTTTAAAAATCAGCCATGCCGACGTCGGCGACGTATGGGCGCTAGATAGCGAGATTGCATTAAGGGAACATCGGATGGCAGATGCCTTAGCCGCTGTAAACCGTGCCGTTGAACTAGAACCTGACATTCCAGACCGACACATCCAACGTGCGCGAAGTTGCATACTTGCCGGCCTTACAGATGACGCACGAGAGTCCGCACACCAAGCTTTGGAATTCGAGGTATCGCGTCTTGATCATCTGCTGGTCTTGGGCGGCGTGCTTGTACGATGCGACGAGCACGAGGAAGCGCTAAACCTTTACCTCAAATCGCAAACCGTTTCATCTGACAATGTCGATGTATACCGCGGGCTTGCGTCTGTCTATCGATTTCTCGGGCGACAGCGCGAAGCGGAGAATGCGGCGAACCTCGCAATACGCCTGGATCAGCACGACTACGAGATGATCGGACTCCGCTCGTCCTTGCGTGTTCAAACGTCAGACGATAACCACATTGAGGATCTCGAGCGACTCAAGAAAACAGGCGTCAAAAATTGGCGCGGCGCTGTCCACGTCGACTATGCCCTGGCGAAGGAATACGAGGACCTCGGCGAATTTGAGAAGTCGTTCACATTGCTGGAGAGCGGCGCAAGGACCAAGCGAAAGTTCACAAAGTATGATCTTGCCGACGATCTAAAAATATTTCACGCGCTGAAGACTGCATTTTCGCAAGAGGCGGTCGCGAATGTTGGCAACATCGGCCATCAAAGTTGCGACCCGATTTTTATCCTGGGAATGCCACGAACAGGCTCAACGCTGGTGGAGCGAATTATCTCTTCCCATAGCCAGGTACAAAGCTTGGGTGAGGTCAGTTCCTTTTCGATCGAAATGATGAAACTGGTCGAAGAGCAGAGCGATGGCATGCTGATCGATCGGCTTGCCCTGGCAAGGCTCGCCGTCGGCCTTCCGATGAAGGCGCTCGGTCGCCGGTATCTAGCCGCCGTCGATCCTATTAGGGACGGTTGTACGAGATTCGTAGATAAGCTGCCTTTGAATTCTCTCAATATTGGGCTCATATCCGGTGCTTTGCCCAACGCGAAAATTATCCATGTCGTTCGCAACCCATTGGATGCGTGCTATGCCATGTACAAATACCTTTTCAAGAACGGCTATCCGTTCTCCTACGAACAAATCGAATTAGCGGCATACTACGCGGAGTACCATCACCTGATGCAACACTGGCGAGAGATCTTGCCGGAAGGTCGGATTTATGACGTTCATTATGAGGACATCGTCGACGATTTGGCCGGCCAGGCGAGAAAACTCATCGATCATTTGGGTTTATCGTGGGAGGATTCGTGCGAGGAGTTTCACACTAACCGGAAAGCGACGACCACGGGAAGCGCATCGCAGGTCAGAAAGCCGGTTTACGGGTCGTCTGTTGGAAAGTGGCGTAAGTTCGAGCGCCAGCTGTCACCAATGAGGCAATTTCTCCAGGATGCGGACGTACCGATCAATTGACGGGGCTGAGGCGCCATGTGCGGTAGAACCATTCGATCCCAGCGCTTGATCAGGTTTCACTTGGAAGATCCGAAATCTATGGGGTGTGCATGCGCTTGCACCACTTGCCCAGGCACCGTGCGGATTGAATCGAAATGATCGTGTCCGACAATGACGAAAAAACTATCCCTGTCGATCAGGATTAATCCGAGACCAACCAGCCAGTCAGCAACATCTTCAATAATCGTTTGATGCAATACCGGCCGACCAGTAATGCGACTTAGGTCCTCGCGAAAAATGCGATAGACACCCTTTGGTTCATTGTCAAAACTATCTTCAAAGAGCTCAGCTAATTTGTTGGCGAATTCTCTTGGGTTCAGCACTACATTATGTATCCGATAGCCTAAATGGGTTCTGTTTTTTCAAGACAGTCGAGTCGATCGATTAGAGGTTGCAGGGTCGCCGATACCAATTTTGTCGACATACGATCTCTAAATAGCAATGTGAGTGATCAACCAATTGGCGGAATCTCCCAGTCGGATTCAATTTCGCCCTGGTCCATGATTATCTCCCTGTGGCCACTCCAGGTAGTGACGATGGCTTCAGGCGAACCGATGCCAGCGGCGCGAGGGTCCCCGCTCGGACCAAACCAGTGATTTTGTGGGGTACCGGTAGTTCGGGCGCGCATACCGCAAAATGAGGTTCCATTTACTGTCGCGGCAAGTACCCGTTGCTGGAATTTCACGTCGGCACTAACTACGGCGGCACTCAGATGATGTGACATCCGCTCCATTACATTGAGCACGGTAGCCAGTTGATCGTCGGCATATTCGACTACCACCTGGAATGGGCCGAACAGTTCAGTGGTGACCAATTCGAAATGCTGACCAGCAATTGCTTCCAGAGGCACCGATACCGCAGTGGCCTGGCGTGTTCCATAGCAGTCCGGAACACTGTGGCCTGTTAATGGTTCACCGCCGAACAATAGCTTAGCGCCGGGGATCGACATAATTGCATCGATGTGCGCTTTGATTTGGTCGTTGGTCCACGTGAGAAGGGGCCCGTTAGTCAAATCAGCGAGTGACCTGCGACCTGCGAGGTCCTCCATTTTGTCCAGTAAGTGCGGAGTCCAATTTTCATGCACAAACAGGATGCTTTGTGCAGAGCATTTCTGGCCGGCGAAGTTGTAGGCATCCTGATCGCATTGCCAAGCTACAAAATCCAACCAGCGCTCCTCATAATCCGGACCAATAATTTTCCAGTCAAAACCTGCATCCTCGATTCGCACTCGACCGTTCATAGCCTTCGACACAGACTCGGCTCCTTCGCTGGAGCCCGTAAACTGAACCATACGCAGATCGTTCTTCGCCATATTGATCAGGCGAGCCATTTCTTGCCCTCTGCAGTGAATCATGTCCACATCGCTCGCCGGCAATCCAGCTTCGATCATGAGCCGCAGAAACTGCTCAAAAACCGCGCTGACTTTTGAATCAACCTTGACCAGCGGCTTGTTACCCATGAAGATTGCGCCCATGACCTGCAGAGCCGGGATTTCAAGTGGGAAATTGAACGGTGCTACTACAGCCACAGGCCCCCAAGGCCAGCGGTAGCCTCGCGACTCCTGCCCCGGCCGGTCACCCGGATTGGAGAATCCGCGTGCGAGAAATCGCACTCCGTCGCCAGCGAAGTTCTCCAGGAATACCCGTGTGACGACAACTTCACCAACGGCCTGTTGCCAGCTTTTCGGACTGACCCGTTGTATGAGTTTCACGAAATAGTCAAATACATCCGGCTCCGCCAGCCGCGCCGCGGCGCGCGCGCACGCGCCTCCGAGCATGACGTATCTTTGCGGATTCTTGTACGAGTTGTGCAATCCGCTTTTTGGACAGGCACGCAGGCTTTCAATGAACGGCGCGATATCCGTTGTATCGGGTATTCTCAAAAAGCTTCCACCATTGAGCGGGTCCGGAATATCGTCTCGCTCATGGGGCGATTCGAACCACTTTCCGCCGAGAAGATTCCTCACCACGCCAGGCTGTTCAGGCGTCATACCATCAAAAGGGTTGATAGATGCAAAAGAGACTTTTAGCTCAGTCATTGTCGGATATCCTTAGAGGGGAGTTCGTTCGGTCAGCGACTCGCTCACGCCTTTAGTGAGTGATCGCAGTTCTATCAGAATACTAACGTAGGGGTATCCGCGCAGTAATATCCATTTGCTCAAGTTGACTTCGTAGAATTCTAATCCCGATCCGGACAAGACGTCGGTAGTATGAACCTCGGTAATCTACTTGCCGTTATTGTCTCGACGGCCAAAGGACAGCTTTCGATGAAAAGAGGAGCGCATACCAATGCTGAGTTATCAATGGCATGATTTTCTGGGCAATCTAGGCGCTTTTCTGATTGTAGGGTCGTACTTCTTGCTCCAAATCAGGCGTATTTCTGGCCAGAGCAGGATCTACTCGCTGATCAACGCGGCCGGTGCCACCTTGGTCCTGATATCGCTTTACTTCGAATTCAATCTGTCTGCTGCAGTGGTTGAGTTATTCTGGTTAATCATTAGCTTGCTGGGTCTGGTGCTTGGATTGAAACAAGCGCCGGCAATTGATTTTAAGAAAGACAGAACGCGAGAATCTTCTTAGTTGTATTTGAAAGGAGTCAGCTATGATGAGCTACGTTTTTGAAAACGCGAATGTGTTTGACGGCGTTAGCGCTGAATTGGCAGAAGGCCAGCATCTTCTCGTCGCGGACGGACTAATAGAGGAAATATCGGAGCAGCCGATTCACAGCAAGTCGGCGAAAAGAGTGGACCTTCGCGGCGCCACATTACTACCCGGCCTAATTGATGCACATGTTCATGCCAACGACTGGAGTTCGTCGCCCGCTGACCTGATGCTTCAGCCGAGCAGCCTGACAACTCTTCATGCGGCGAGGAATCTCAAACATATGTTGATGCGCGGCTTCACGACGGTACGTGATGCCTGCGGTTCGGATTTTGGGTTGGCGACAGCGGTTGATCTGGGCCTGATAACGGCTCCACGACTATTTTTTGTGGGTAAAGCGTTGAGCCCAACTGGCGGGCATGGCGATGACCGGGGGCCGGCTGACGATTGTAATCCGGAACTATGTGGATGCCGAGAGCGGGGATTGTGCGTAGTAGTCGATGGGGAAACAGAAGTTCGGCGCGCCGCCCGAAATGAACTTCGCAAAGGAGCCCATGCGGTCAAGATCATGGCGGGTGGTGGTGTTTCGTCACCAACCGATCTTATTTCAAATCTGCAGTTCTCGCTGGGTGAGATGAAGGCAATCGTCGAAGAGGCATCGTTCAGAGGAAAATACGTAATGGCTCATGCTTATACGGCGGAGTCTATAAACCGGTGCCTGGATGTAGGTGTTCGCTCGATCGAACATGCGAACCTTATTGACCGGGAAACCGCCACCAGGGTATGCGCAAGCGACGCATTTGTCGTTCCGACACTGATTGTGTATGCAGCGATGAGCGAAAGGGGTGCCGAGATCGGGATGCCCAAGCGCAGCATCGAAAAAATAGATGAAATCACGAGCGCAGGTTTGGAGAGCCTGGGGCACCTGAAAGACGCCGGTGTGAAGACCGGTTTTGGCTCTGATCTCTTTGGTGATCTTCAAGCAGAGCAATCACGAGAGTTTCTCATCCGCTCAAAGGTGGACTCAAATATTGATGTACTGAGATCGGCGACCTCCGTGAACGCGGATCTTCTTAATATGACAGGCAAACTGGGTTG
>JAOTWM010000099.1 GCA_029862885.1 Gammaproteobacteria bacterium | reverse complement strand
TCAGCCGTCATCGCTTCCTAAGCGTCGGTGTTGAATTCAAGATCGATCCGGTGAAGGCGCCAGGGGCGGTGTCGTCTCACGTTCGGATTCCTATCGGAACGGTGGGGCACTTCGGTTATCGGATCGCATATTCACACTTGGTGAAAAAATTTCTTGTCATCCTCGAGAATATGTTTCAGCACGAGATCTTTAACGAAGAAACTTAATACGTCTGCAAATGACAGTTCACCCTTTATTGACTTATCACGCAGTCCAACGGCTCTTTCAAGCAGGTGTTGATGAGCCTGTTTATGTTCTTCGGTGAGAGGATGTTCCCAGGTAGCAAGAAGCGTTTCTTCAGAAGTAAAATGAGCTTCTACGTGCGCTAGCAATATGTCGATCAACGCTGTCACATCGCTTTGACGTCGATGGTTATGTATGGCGTCTATCAGAAAGTTACCCGCTTCAAACAATCCCCGATGCTGTTCGTCGATACTGCTATTACCGCACTCGTATGCTTTTCTCCAGACCAGCTGCATAGAACCAGAAGCTCCGGTCGCGACCTTCAGGGTCTTAATGTTGTCGTGGCCGACTTCGCGGTGGCTCACCGCTGGCCAAGCCGCTCGACGCATTTTGAAGACGAACAAACCGGTCAATATCAACACTGCGCCACTGAAAATCCCCAAATTGTCCTCTAATTTAAGTATGACAAACGCGCCGAGAAAGACATAGATGAACGGAAGTGCGCCGTATAACCAGCCTGGCAAGGGGTGATTTTGCTTGTACTCGGTCATGACTGATTGTCCTAATGGTTAACTCGAGGCCAAGCTATCTCTAGCAGAACCCGCTCAAGCTCGAATAGAGCTACGCACAGCCTATACTGACCGGGTCCGGAATTGCTGAAAACAAATGTAAATTCTCATCAAATCGACGTTACACAGATACTTTATATAGGTTTCTAAACGCGAACTCGACATCGTCGGGCATGCCGATGCGATGCTGGGCTTCGTCGTCGGCAACAAAGCCCACTTCGATAAATTGAGCCGCGGCATCATTTACCACGGCCATTGTGTGGGACCCGATAGTGTGTATCTGGGTTTGCGCGGACTGCGCCCATCGCCGGGGCGGATTCGAAAGCCTGTGCATACCCGTGCACCCCGACGATTATCGAATCTCGCCACATTGAACCGACACCGGCCCGATGCTGCGGATCCACACGTGGATAAGTCCACTTGGTTGCCGTGTTTTTCTTAACCGGGACCACATCCATATGAGCGAGAATGAGAGCTGGCTTCGGCTGAGAGTCACTGCCTTGCCATGTATAGAGCAGGCTACGGACATTTACAGATTCGCGGTTAAGTTCACGGTGTATGAGTGGAGTCGATTTCGATGTCTGTCACGTCGTTGACACTTTGTTGACATGCGCCAAACATCAGTGTGCGGGTAAAGACGATGGTCGAAACTAATAGGCTGCCGGTCGGGTGGCAGAATTCCATCAGGCGGAGATCGACCCAACACGGCCTTTCAGTTTTTGACGACTCGCAATTTTTCCAACGGCTTTCTACTACTCACTACGAGTCTGATGCCATCGACTAGTAAATTGATCTTCCCCCGAAATACTGGACACTGAGTTAAGGATCTTGGACTTCCCCCACTGTAGTGGACAAATCGGGGCTATGATTTGAGCTTAGGAGGAAGTCATATGAGCAGTCAACGCTATACCCCGGAGTTTAAAGACGAGACGGTTCGACAGATTGTGGATCGTGGTTATCCGGGTGCTGAAATTTCGGAGCGATTAGGGGTTTCAGCCCATAGCCTATACAAATAGGTCAAGGCCATCAAACCGGATAATACCGAACGACAAGCGCAAGTTTTGATCGAAGCCAAAAGCGAGATGTTAAAGCTGCGTGCCCAGCTGAAACGCGTGGAGGAGGAGCGCGATATTCTAAAAAAGGCCGCGCGGTACTTTGCCAAGGAGCCCGAGTAAAGTACCGATTCATCAATGAGCATCGACACGAATTCAGTATCACGACGATGTGCCGGGTGCTCAAAGTATCGCGGAGTGGATTTTATCAATGGTTGCACCGGCCGTTGTCTGACCGTGCGATTGAGGATCAACGATTGTTGGCATTGATACGCGCATCGTATGCAGCCAGCCATGGTGTCTACGGCTCTCCAAGAGTTGTTCTGGACCTGAGAGAGATCGGGGAGACTCGCGGCAAGCATCGCGTGGCGAGAATCATGAGGATCAATAATATCAAGGCGATTCGCGGGTATAGGGCGCCTCGCCTCATCGCCGGGCCGCCGTCGATCATCGCACCGAATACGCTGAATCGTGAATTCACGGTGGAGGATCCTGATCGTGTCTGGGTGACGGATATTACCTCCCTCCGCACCTGGCAGGGCTGGCTGTATCTGGCAGTGGTGATGGATTTGTATTCGTGCATGATTGTGGGGTGGTCCATGAAACCGACCCTGGCCAAAGAGTTGGTGTTGGATGCCCTGTTGATGGCGGTTTGGCGACGACGGCCACAACAGACCCTGGTGCATTCCGATCAGGGGTCTCAATACGGCAGCGATGACTGGTTGCGGTTTTGCCGCAGCAACCACCTCGAGCCCAGCATGAGCCGGCGTGGCAACTGCTAGGATAACGTTGTCGCCGAGTCCTTCTTCAGCAGCTTGAAAAAGGAACGAATTAAGAAACGGATCTATAAAACCCGCGATCTTGCCAAAGCGGATGTCTTCAACTACATCGAGGTGTTCTACAATCGGTTCCGTCGCCACGGCCATCTTGGCGCGATCAGTCCAGAGGCATTTGAACGTGCCTCAAAATGAGGCTTCGGAGTGTCTACGATACCGGGGGAGTCCACCCGACTGGCTCAATTTGTACATAGCGCAGTCTCCTGTTCCCCTTATGACTTCATCCTTTCTTTTCGGTGTTTTATTGTCTATCCTTTTACAGTATGCGTCCATTGGCGGCTCGAGCTGGACGCGGAATCCGATAGCACTCAGCGCCGAATGCACCGCTAATGCCTCTCGTATCGGTTCACCGATTCGCATTACAAAGAACCTTTGTCATCATTAATGCTAGCCGACTTGCGGCGCATGAGAATCGCTTTCGTACATGACTGCACGCGACTCCGAAGATAACTCTGCAGATCCCAGCGCCAAACACCGCGACGTAGCCGCGAAAGTGCTAGTCGTGGACGACGACGAGGGTGCCAGGCGTGCTACCGCCGCTTTGCTGTGTGGTGCTACCGATGCACTGCGCTTCGCAAGCTCGGGAGCCGAGGCACTGGAACTGGCGAGATCGTGGCACCCCGACGTCATTCTCCTCGACGTCATGATGCCGGAAATCGACGGGTTTGAAGTCTGTCGCCGACTAAGGGCCGATCCGCTGCTCTCGGATGTCCGTGTCTTCATGTTGACGGCCTTGGACGATTCGCAGTCTCGCCTGAAAGGCTTCGACGCTGGGGCCGACGATTTCATTACCAAACCACTGGACCGCGCAGAGGCGCAGCTGCGAATTCACAGCGTGGCGAAACTCAATCGCTATCGCGCGTTGATCGCGGACTATCGGCGGCTACAGGCGATACGTTACGTGCACGTCCCCTCACCGCTGCTGGAGGAGATGGAGCGCGACGCGCTCGAACTACACTTCAATACCGCTATGCGCTTACTGCGACTTGTTGCCCAACCAATAGTTCACGCCCCGCCCAGCAGTGCGCCGGGAATGTTCGCCCGAGAGGTGTTGTTGCGCACCGACGAGCCTCACCTTTCTGACCCTGACACCTTGATCGCCGCAGCTGCCATGCTCGGCCGCGAGGTCGAGTTGTTTCGGGCAATCCGGACTCTGGTCGGAACACATATGGACAAAGGTACCCTCGACGGACTCGTGTTCGTCAATTTGAATGCCTCGGAATTGAACGACCCGGCGTTGTATGAGTCCGCTTGCCCTCTAATGGCTCACGCGGATCGGGTGGTGATTGAGATAACCGAGCGCGAGCCGGTCGAATCCATTCGCGGCGTGAGGGCGAAAGTCGCCGCGCTGCGCCAATTCGGCTTCAGATTCGCACTCGACGACTTCGGTGCAGGGTATGCAAGCCTCAACAGCTTCGCCGTGATCGAACCGGAGTTCGTCAAGCTCGACCGCAATATACTGCAAGGCGTGTTGGACGAGCGATTGAGACAAAGACTCGTCACGTCGATGGTCAACTTGTGCGACGAACTGGGCATCGAGGTGATCGCGGAGGGCGTCGAGACGAACCAGGAACGTGACGCGCTAATGGCGCTTGGCTGTCGATTCCTTCAGGGCTACGCCTTAGGCAGACCGGCCAGAATCCGCGCATGAGTCAGATTTCATCTGTTTCAGAAGAGATGAGCCAATCGGACACAGACGGAGTTCAGCGCCCGGCGCAAGGCGAATCGCTGCTGCGTCAGATTATCGAATCCTCATTAGACGCGGTGATTTCAGTCGACGACAGGGGCCGAATCGCAACGTTCAACCCGGCGGCAGAAGATATGTACGGTTTTAGCGCGAACGAGGCCGTCGGGCGTGAAATGGCGAAGCTCATCATCCCGCCTAATTTGCGTTCCGCCCACGATGCTGGATTTAAACGCTGCCTCGAAACGGGCAAAAGCCGCATCCTGGGGAAGCGCATGCAGATTAGGTCGATCCGCAGTGATGGCACAGAGTTTCCAGTTGAGCTTACGGTAGCAAAGATCAATGAGGCCAATGCCGTCAGATTCGTGGCCTTCATTCACGACGTCTCCGAGCGGCAGCGCATTCGAAGCGAGCTCGAGAAAGCCAAGGCCGACGCCGAATGGGCCGAGCGTCAGCTACGCACCGCCATCGAAGCGCTGGACGACGGGTTCGTGCTGTACGACACCAACGATCGACTGGTAATTTGCAACGAACGCTACAGGGAAATCTACGGCACCTCGGTGGATCTTCTGCATGTCGGAGCGAAATTCGAGGCCATAATTCGCGAGGGCGTGAAGCGAGGGCAGTACCCGGATGCCGAAGGCCGCGAGGAAGCATGGATAGCCGGGCGTTTGAAGGCCCATCGCAGCGCAAACTCCGTGATTGAGCAGCAAATCGACGACGGCCGCTGGCTGCGAATCTCCGAGCGACGCACCGCCGACGGCGGCATAGTGGGTTTCCGTGTCGACATCAGTAAGCTGAAAGAGACACAGCTGCGCCTCGAGGATGCCAATGCCGAGTTGGCCCGCGCTTCACGCCTGAAGGACGAGTTTCTCGCCTCCATGAGCCACGAGCTGCGGACACCACTGCACGCGATAATCGGCCTTTCGGAAGCACTGCGCATCGGCGCTTTCGAAGCGCTTACGGAGGAACAGTCCGAAAGTGTCTGCCAAATCGAAGACAGTGGGCGGCACCTTCTCAAACTCATCAACGACATTCTTGACCTGTCTAAGGTCGAGGCGGGACAACTGGATCTGCGAAAAAGGAAGTGCGAGGTGGAGGTCGTGTGCCGCGAGAGCCTGCGTCTGGTGCGCGAGGCGGCGCAACGCAAAGACTTAGACATTCAACTGGACGTGTCGTCGACTGCGCGAGTCGTGCTGGCGGATCCACTTCGGCTAAAACAAATTCTGGTAAATCTCCTTAGCAATTCGGTCAAGTTCACACGCGCCGGAGGTCAGCTCGGGATCGACGTCACCACAGATCGCGCGGAGGAGCGAGTCAACTTTACGGTTTGGGACACTGGTATAGGAATCGCCGAAGTCGATTTTCCACGGCTATTTCGACCCTTCGTCCAACTCGACGGCGGTCTGGCGCGCAAGCACTCGGGAGCCGGACTCGGGCTCTCGCTGGTGCGCCGGCTCGCGGAGATGCACGGCGGAGGGGTTCGGGTGGAGAGCAGTCCCGGACGTGGCAGCCGTTTCATTGTGGTATTGCCTAATCACGCGGAAACGGTCAGTGGCGACGAGCGCGACGATTACGGAGCCGCCGAGGATGCCTCGAATTCGCGCGGTGGGAGGCACCTTTTGATTCCGGCGTGTCCCACCCACGTGCTACTGGTGGAGGATAACCAACTCAATGCCACGGTAACCAAGCGGTTGCTCGGCTCGCTGGGCTACCGGGTCACCATTGCTGCCGACGGCTGGTCAGCGCTTCGCCACGTGGTCGAGGACCATCCTAATATTGTGCTGATGGACGTGCAAATGTCGGGTATGGACGGATTGGAGACGACCCGCCGCATCCGGGCGAATCCTCAAAGCGAGACCCTGCCTATCGTCGCATTGACGGCGCTCGCCATGCCCGGTGATCGCCAACGATGCTTAGCCGCCGGCATGAACGAGTATCTCAGCAAACCCACGAGTCGAAAGATTCTCCACGATGTGATCGAGTCGTTTGTGTCGTTTGGGGTCGTTAGCGAATAAAGCCCAGCATTGTCTAAACGACCGATTGAAACCGCAGTCGAAAGCCGCCTACCTAGTTCGATCTAATCAGCCACTATCCATACGGTCAAGCCTGAGTTGCAACACATTAAACAATCTCGATAAGAGCATCCAATACCGCATCCGGTTTCTCTGACATTAACGAATGACCGCTGCTCTTGAGCAACACGATTCGTGAGTCCGGTATCGCGCCCGCAATGTCCTTGCCACGCACCGGTGGCGTCATCATGTCTTCGTCACCAAGAATCAGCATGGTCGGACATTGCACTTGTTTGGCGCTATCCATGCCATGTCGGTACTCGTTACACGCGTTTAGATCGTTATATAAAATTCCCGGTGCGGAACGTTCCAATAATCGCATGGTGCCACCCACCATCCACATTCCCGGCGTCTCGTTGCCCCCGAGTTGGGCGCCCCGGCTATAACCCCAAATGGTTAACATGTCGATGGCCATATGGTCATCGGCCTGGGCATTACTCAACAACGCATCGGTCACAGCCATCGGCACCGCGGAGCCAATCAGCACCAAAGCCCGCACCTGATCCGGATGACGTGCCGCCGCCTCCAACGCCACCAGCGATCCCATGCTGTGTCCTACCAATGCCGTACGTTCAAGCCCCGCTGCGTGGAGCAGACGAATTACCCAGTCGGCGGCGTCGGACAGCGTCGCCGCGGGCGCGCCTTCGGAACGACCGTGCCCCGGCAAATCAACAGACAGCACGTTGTAGCCATGGCGCACAAAATAGCGCGTCGGTAGTGCCCATACGGTGTGATCCATCGCCGCGCCGTGCACGAACATCACACTCGGCTTGCTGGGATCCAGAGTCCTGCCGCCGGTAAAGGCGTATCCCTGCTTGCCGTCGATCTCGAAGTTCATGGTCGCGCTCACCCCTTTTGTGAGGCACGCAGGCCACGCCCAAGGTCTTCGATCAGGTCGTCTACGTCCTCCAGACCCACCGATAAGCGCACTAAGCCTTCGGAGATTCCGGCTGCTGCCAAGGCCTGCGCATCCATACGGTGGTGGGTCGTGCTGGCAGGATGGAGTACCAGCGACTTGGCGTCGCCAACATTCGCCAGATGCGAAAATAACTCGAGCTTGTCGATGAACTTTTGGCCGGCTTTCCGACCGCCTTTTAGACCGAATGCGAACACCGCCCCGCAGCCTTTCGGTAACATCCGTTTGGCGAGTTCGCGGTCGGGATGGCTATCGAGTTCGGGATAACTGACCCAGTCGACCGCGTCGTGGCTCGACAGATACTCCACGATCTTGCGGGTATTGGCGATATGGGCCTGCATGCGCAGCGACAACGTCTCAATGCCTTGCAACACGTGGAATGCCGTCGTCGCGCTCATACACGCGCCGAAATCCCGGGCGCCTTCTTTTCGGGCGCGGGTGATAAAAGCAGCCGGTCCGAACTCTTCCGTAAAATTGAGATTATGAAATCCGGCGTATGGCTCTGTCAGTGTCGGAAACTTGCCGGATGCCACCCAATCGAACTTGCCGCTGTCGATGACCACGCCGCCGATAACGATGCCGTGGCCGCTTAAGAATTTGGTGGCAGAGTGAAACACCAAATCCGCGCCGAGTTCGAACGGGTTGCACAAATATGGGGTAGCAAACGTGGAGTCGACAAGCAACGGCAATCCGTGCTCGTGGGCAATCTTCGAAACTTCTGGAATATCCAACACCTCGCAGCCAGGATTACCCAGTACCTCCCCGAAAACCAGTCGTGTTTCAGGCCGGATCGCAGCACGAATCGCATCGTGATCGCGCGGATTAACGAACGTCGTGTCGATACCGAAGCGCGGCATCGTATAGGCCAGCAGATTGTGCGAGCCACCATAGATCGACTGCGAAGAAACAATATGGGATCCGGCCCCCATCAAGGTGGCGATTACGAGGTGCAGCGCGGCCTGCCCACTGGCCGTCGCAATCGCGCCGACACCGCCCTCCAAAGCCGACATTCGTTCCTCGAGAACCGCGTTGGTTGGGTTGGAAATACGCGAGTAAACGTGCCCGGTGCGTTCGATGTTAAAAATTGACGCGGCATGATCGGCGTCTCGGAAAACATAGGATGCAGTCTGATAAATCGGTGTCGCCCGCGCCCGTGTGGCCGGGTCGGGATGCTGCCCGGCGTGCAACATGAGCGTGTCGAAGTTGATGTACTTTGGGTTGGCCATAGCGGTATCCTGTAAACAGCGACTAGCTTATACAGCAGGTGCGTCTGTACACAATACCCATAACGCCGAGGTGGTGGGTTTGCGCCCGCTGCAATTGCAAGTACTATTGCGCGACTCCTGACACCGCGCCGATCCACTGGCGATCTAATATCATCGCGTGACCATAGACTCATCCGCCGTCGTGCACCGACACGCGGCGATTGCTAATGATCCATACTGAGGAATTGCTAGTGAACCATCGAAATGAAATACAACGCGTTGCTGTAATGGGCAGCGGCACTATGGGAATGGGCATTGCCGCGGCTTGTGCTCAAACCGGATGTGAAGTGCTACTGCTGGACATTAAACAACAATTTGCCGAGCAGGCCGTCGAACGAATGTTGGCGGGCAGATCTCCAGCGTTGGATGACCCGGCAAAACAGAAGCTTATTACCACGGGTAGCTTTGACAGCGATCTACACAAGGTTGCTGACGCCGATTGGTTATGTGAAGCCATCGTCGAGGATCTCGATAAGAAACGCGATCTGTTTACTCGGCTTGAAGCCGCCCGCAGTGATGGCTCAGTGATCAGCACTAATACTTCCGGAATCCCGTTGCGGTCCATATGCGAAGGCATGCCGGAACGTTTACAGCGGGATATCTTTGTCACCCATTTCTTCAACCCGGTCAAAGTCATGCGGCTGATGGAGTTGGTGCCCGGAGCGCAAGCCACCCCCGAAGCAACGCAGAAACTGGCGAGATTCTGTGGTGAACGGTTGGGTAAAGGCGTCGTTTATGCGAAGGACACCGTGAACTTTATCGGTAATCGAATCGGTTGTTTTTGGATGTTCGTCGGATTACACGCGGGCCGCGCGGCGCGCGCAGACGGCCTTACCATAGAGACTGCGGACGCGTTGTTATCGGCACCGGTCGGGCTGCCGGCTACCGGCCTGTATGGTCTGGTGGATCTAATCGGATTGGATATCATGGACCTGGTCGGGAAAAATCTCGAGGCAAACCTTGCCGCCTTTGACCCGGGCATGGCCTATGTGCGACTGCCGGCCGAAGAGCTAGCGATGTTGCAGCGAGGACAACTCGGCCGAAAGAGCGGTGGCGGTTTTTACCGCGTCACCAAGAAAGCGGATGGCAGTAAACTCAAGGAAACGTTCGATATCGCAGCGCAGTCCTGGCGTGAATCGGTGCCGGTCACGCTGGATCCTGCACACAGCGATCTCAAGTCACTGCTTTACAGCGACGGCCTCGAATGTCGGTTCGCGTGGGACGTTATATCCGCCACGTGCTGTTACGCCGCGGAACTGGTTCCAGAAATTTCCGACGATATCGTCAATATCGACCGCGCCATGCGCTGGGGGTTCAATTGGCAGCGCGGCCCGTTCGAATTGATCGATGCGCTCGACCCGACCGAATTTTCGGCGCGACTCGCGACCGAGGGCCGGCCGGTGCCGCATATGCTGTCGGCCCTAAAGGAGTCCGGAGCACACGGATTCTACACAAATGAGGGGTTTTTGGGCCTGGATGGTGCTTTTCACCCACTTCCGCCGGAATAAGGCCAAAACATAACCATCTATTGCGGTCTCAGCTGCTACTAAACGCTGATCGCCCACCGCTCGGATCGCCGGATTTTGAGCGGCGGGGGGTTGACATCCTGCGTCGTGAGTCTTATGCTGCACCGCAACAATGCTGCAGTGCACAATTTATTTATTCACATTAACTTACGGAGAATTACGATGCAGAACCAATTTGTAGAATTAGCCAGCCAAACCATGGAAACCGCCTTCAATACCGCGAAGGAATTGGCCGCACTGAATGCAAAAACCGCAGAGCAGATGATCGCCCACCAGCTTGACGCAGTCACGGCGGTCGTCGATGCGAGCCTTGAGCAGATGAAACGCGTGCGTGATGTAAAGACGCCGGAAGAGTTCGTCGATGCGCAACGCGAGTTCGTCGAATCCAGTGCCAAGCAAGGCGTGGAACAAGTGCGCAAAGGGGTAAGCCTAGCCACTGAAGTGCGTGACTCCTACAGCGATCTTATGCAGAAGAACGTCGCGAAAACGGTAAAAGAGTTGAAGACGGCCAAGAAAGCGGCGTAACAAATACCGAATTAACTATCCTCCTCCTTTGATTTCCCGCTGTCTTTCCGGGCAGCGGGATTTTTTTATTTACAGGGACGTAATGTATGCCAGTTTTGCAGGAGCAAAAATTGGCGATTCCACTACAGATATTCAGCCCTTTCCCGCAATACGAATTTCTGTATCTTGCCGGTCGAGGTTTTTGGTAACGGTCCGAACACCACTGTCTTCGGAATCTTGTACGCGGCCATATGACCGCGGCACCATTGAATGATATCTTCGTCGGTCACGGCTTGTGCACCGGGACGCAAGGTGACAAATGCACAGGGCGATTCGCCCCATTTTTCGTCCGGCTTTGCTACAACCGCCGCTTCCATCACTTCCGGATGTTTATATAGCGCCTCTTCGACCTCCAAGCTCGATATATTTTCTCCACCGGAGATGATGATGTCTTTCGAGCGGTCTTTGACTTCGACGTATCCGTCCCCGTGGACGACGCCGAGGTCGCCCGTATGAAACCACCCACCCGCCAATGCCGCATAACTCGCGGTAGGATTCTTAAGATACCCCTTCATCACGGTATTACCACGCACCATTAACTCGCCCATACTTTCGCCATCGGCCGGCACCGGTCGCATGGTTTCGGGATCCGCCACCATTAAGCCTTCGAGGGTCGGATAGTGCACTCCCTGCCGGGCCATCATTGACGTCCGCTCACTGGATTCGAGCCCATTCCATGAGGTTTGCCAAGCACAAACCGTCGCCGGCCCGTAAGTTTCCGTCAAGCCGTACAGATGTAAGACATTAAATCCCATCTGCTCCATCGCTGCGATCACCGCGCTTGGTGGGGCAGCGCCGCCGGTTGCGACTTCGACGCGATGTTCAAATGCGACTTTGGTGTCAGCCGGAGCGTGGATAAGCATGTTCAAAACGATGGGTGCCCCACACATATGCGTCACCCGATATCGTGGAATTATTGGAAATATCAGCGCCGGATCGGGCTGGCGTATACAGACGTGGGTGCCACCCACGGCAGTGACACCCCAGGTGTAGGTCCAGCCATTGCAGTGAAACATTGGGAGTGTCCATAAATAGACGGTATCACTACTCAATCCAAATACCATAGCGTTACCGAGTGCGTTTAAGTAAGCGCCCCGGTGGTGATAGACCACACCCTTTGGATTGCCCGTGGTGCCGGAAGTGTAGTTCAGCGTAATGGCTTGCCACTCGTCGGTCGGTGGCTGCCACTGAAAATTACCATCGCCCCGGAATAAAAAATCTTCATAATTCACACTACCAATAAGCTCGCCGCCGCGCGCTAACGCATCGTCAATATCGACAACCAGAATATCCTTACTCAGAATTCCCAATGCTTCACTGATAACCGGAGAAAACTCCCGGTCAGTCAGCAACACCTTGGCCTCGCCGTGGTCAAGAATGAAAGCGATCGTGGCGGCATCCAGGCGGAAGTTCAGGGCATTCAGTACTGCGCCGGCCATCGGCACGCCGTAGTGCGTCTCAAGCATCGGCGCACCGTTCGGCGCCATCACCGCAACCGTATCGCCTGTTTCGACGCCGGCGCCAATCAGGGCGCTCGCAAGCCGGCGGCAACGCTCGTCAAACTGTGCGTATGAATACTGCTGGTCGCCGTGAATGACGGCGATCTTCTCCGGATAAACCCGCGCCGATCGCGACAAGTAGGACAGGGGCGTTAGCGGCTCGTAGTTTGCCGCGTTCTTGTCGAGACCGGACTCAAATATATTCATGGGCATATTCTCGGAATCCGCTGCACCTTCTGGATTGTGGTCAAAAATAATCGACACAGCACACACTATAACTCGTGATCTTTGTGCGCTGCTGGCGATGCATTATGATAAATCGGTGGCCCACGTACCAGTGCTGCCGTCAATGTATAGTTCTGGATCCCGGTTTTCCCGATAATCCCGCAGCCACCGTACGATCGATCGCCATAACATCCGTATTCCCACCACCAAAAGGCGCCTCATGACAACCGATGCGGCCTACCCGGCAGCATTTGATTAGGTCCGGACCGCGGGCTCGCGAGTGACCGTTTTTCGAGGCGACACGCCGCTACGGGTGCCGCGCGTACTCGGTTTACAACCGTATCCATCTGCCACTGTTTTGCGAGGATCCGGTCGCGGATTATTGGCACCTCGTCGAGAACGTGACATTGTGGGACGTTGCCTGCGAACGCCAGATCGAATTCAACGGACCCGGTAAGGCAAGTTTCGTGCGGCTATTGACGCTACCCGATCTCACGGCATCGGCTGTTGGCCAGTGCAAATAGGCACTCATACAAACCATGACCGTGCGGTCATTGACGGCCCGATTTTGCTGCGGCTCACCCTGATCGATACTGGATGTCGTTGAAGGACAGCGATATTCCATTATGGGCCCAGGGAGTCGGATGCCATTTTGACTCACGCGTAAAGATTGCCGAACCCGCCGTATCACCACTGCAAGCACAAGGACCCAAATCCTTCTTGCTAATGCGAAAATTATGTGGGGACTGGATCGATGAGCTTCGCTACTATTGGCTCCGGGAAACAGATACAAAAGGGATATCGGTGTTAACTTCGCGCACCGGTAGGAGCAGCGAATTAGGATATGAAATTTTCCTGCTCGACGGTAGTGCTGGAGACGACTTATGGGAATACATATTTGGCTCATACTCAGCGCTACAGGACACGTCGGCCATGTCACCAGTGCTGTACATTCAGCTCGGTTGGAGAAAAATATTGCGCTGCCATCGTAGATATCGAGCACGCCGCGATCGGTACCGAGCTGAATGTCGAATCCGGGCCAACAAGCAGTGTCGCGCGGATCGTTAAAAATCCATGCTACGATCCGAAGCACGAAATGGTTAGAGGATCGTAACACTTTCCGCGTCGCCGAGTCGGATCGCCATGGGAAATGAACTGCCAAAATCAAATCTGATTTATTACCTGCGCAATGCGTGGCGCGGCATCGGTTTGTCGGGACGAAACACCGAGCTGAGTGCGCTAAGAGCGGATTTGCCTGCCAGCGATCGGACTTTGCTCCGCGAGCAGATGCACGAATGCCTGGAGGACAAAGGTGGCGAGGTATCGGCGCGCGGCCGGGCCGCGGCCCTGGGTCAAGCCTACCTACAACTTAACGACACTGGGCGTCGGCGATTTCTGGAAACCCTTGCCGAAGATTTCGCGATGGATCGTCAGGCCCTGCGCGAGATCGCACGCGGAATCGCCGCGAGCGATGATCCTGAACGTCAATCGGAACTCGAAGTCGAACTCCGCCGAGTTTTGAATTCCCAGCGTCTGACGCTGTTGACGCAATTCAACTCGC
>JAOTWM010000571.1 GCA_029862885.1 Gammaproteobacteria bacterium | reverse complement strand
AACCTCGTTACCGGCTTGGCGCAAGCCACTGCCGCGTTTTCTCCGGTTATTTCCTTAGCCGGATCGTTGTCCTCCGGTCATGTTTACCGAGATGCGTTTCAAGAGGTTGATCAGCAGTCGCTGTTTCGGTCGATCACCAAAAAAACCTGGACCGTTACCCAAACGGCTCGCGTGCCGGAAATGTTCCGCGAGGCATTCCGGGTCGCGATGACGCCTCGGCGCGGACCCGTACAACTCAATCTGCCGCGAGACATCTTGTCGGACACGGCGAATTTCCCGAGCTTCCAGGCGCCGCAATCCTATCGTTCTCACAGTGTTCCGTCAGCATCGACCAGTGAAATAGAGAAGGCGGCCGAATTGCTATGCGCCGCCGCGCGACCGGTGATTGTCGCGGGCGGCGGCATCAAGAACAGCGGTGGACAGTCCCAAGTGCTAGAGCTCGCCGAAGCACTGAATGCACCTATTGCGACCGCACCGGGGCATGGTGATGCCGTCCCGTTTGGTCATCCGTTAAACGCCGGACAGATGGGGCCACGCGGTAATCCTGTGGCATCGCGGTTGGTTAAAGAAGCAGATGTAATTGTCGCACTGGGTACACGCCTTGGTTTCAATTCTACTTTCTATTCGTACGACAACATTAATGAGCAAGCCGCGATAATTCAGGTGGAACTCGAGCCGACGTCGATCGGCCGGCACTTTCCTGTTGCCATCGGTATCTGGGCGGATGCTCGGACGGCGGCGCATCAATTACGCGATGCAGTCGCGAATAAGGAAGCGCGCGCCGAGGTTGAGGCTTGGACGCAGGACTACAAAGGCGAACGCTCTGCCTATCTGCAACAACGGGATTCAGAAGCCGCGACAGACGTGCATCCGATCCAGCCATCTGGCCTGTTTAAGGCGTTGCGCGACGTTCTGCCGAAGAATGCCGCCGTCACCATGGACGCGGGGACCCTTTGCCTCCAGGCCACGGATGCGCTCAATTACTGGGAACCGCCGTGCTTATATACGCCGTTGGATTTTGGGCTTGTCGGTTTCTCCTTTGCCTGCGGCCTCGGCGTCAAAGTGGCGCGGCCGGATCGTCCGGTTGTTAGCCTGATGGGCGACGGCGGGTTCGGCATGACCGTGTCAGAACTGAGTACCGCCGTCGATCATGGCATAAATACCGTAACACTGGTGATGAACAACCAATGCTGGGGCGCGGAAAAAGCGTATCAGCGCGACTTCTTCGGGGAACGCTATATTGGCGCCGACGTCAGCAGTCCGCCTTTCGATAAAATCGCCGAGCTTTACGGCGCGGCGGGTTTTCGCGTCGACCGCGTCGCCGATGTTGGCGACGTCGTCCACGTCGCGCTAACGTGCGACCAGCCAGCGGTCGTTGATATCGCCGTAGACCCGAAAGCACTTTACAGTTTTCGCCGCGACTCTTTTAAGCACAGAACGGCGTAAGCCGCCAATGGATAATGAAAAGAAAATCTATCCACACACCGATGCCCATATCGAAAAAGCTGACTGGAATCCGATCTGGAATCATCTGCAAGAGATGGATCCGGAATTTCTTGAAGCTTACCTTGCGTTTCGTAGCGTTCCACATCGTGAAGGCCCGTTGCCGGCAAAATTCAAGGAGTTGATTTTGATTGCTATTAACGCTGCCACTACCCATCTTTACGGACTGGGCGTGCGGCGACACATGCAAAATGCCCTCAAAGCCGGCGCTAGCAGGGAAGAAATATTGGAATCCATACAACTCACCACCGTCATGGGGATTCATTCGTGTAATTTGGCGATCCCAATCTTGATGAAAGAGACTTCAAATTCGAAGAATGAGCAGCGGTGACCGCAAAACAGAACGCAGTTTCAATTTTGATTGAGGAAACCTTTTTATGACTGCTGTAAAGAACTACCAAATGCTTATTGGCGGAGCGTGGGTTGACGCCTCCGACGGGCGAACCTTCGACAGCATTAACCCGACGACGGGGCGGGCCTGGTCGAAGATTCAGGAAGCGACAAACGACGACGTGGACGACGCAGTGCGTGCCGCAGATCGAGCCTTCAACGAAGGACCATGGGCAAAAATGACGCCAACCGAACGCGGCCACTGCCTGCGGCGCCTGGCCGATCTTCTGGCCGAGAAGTCTGAGGAATTAGGCAGGACCGAGGCGATCGATACGGGCAAAATGCTCAAAGAAACCCGATGGCAAGCCAAGTATATCGCCGAGTTCTTCCATTTCTACGCCGGTTGTGCCGACAAGATCAGCGGCGAGACACTGCCGATCGACAAGCCCGATTTGTTTGTTTTTACCAAACGCGAACCGCTTGGAGTGGTGGCGGCGGTTGTGCCGTGGAACTCGCAGTTATTTCTGAGCGCGGTCAAAATCGGCCCTGCGCTTGCGGCGGGCAATACGATCGTGCTCAAGGCCTCGGAGCACGCCTCCGCCGCGATGCTGGAGTTCGGACGTCTTATCGAACCGGCCGGGATCCCACCGGGTGTCGTGAATATCGTGACCGGCCACGGCGATCCCTGCGGCAAGGCCTTAACTTCTCACCCTCGGGTGGCGCGCATATCCTTCACCGGCGGACCGACTGCCGCACAACATGTACTGCACAACTCCACCAATAATTTTGCCGAGGTATCGCTGGAACTGGGCGGAAAATCCCCCTTCATCGTGTTCGATGATGTCAACATCGACAGTGCGGTGAACGGCTCTATCGGCGCAATATTCGGAGCGACGGGACAGAGTTGTGTGGCCGGGTCCCGGCTGTATGTGCAGGACGGGATAGCCGATGCGTTTCTGCAACGGATCACAGAACTGGCCGCCAATATCGTGATCGGCGACCCCCTGTCCGAAGAAACGCAGATGGGGCCGCTTTGCACTACTGCGCAGCTTGAGAATATCGAACGCGAGGTGGCCCATGCCCAGGCGGAAGGCGGAACCGTGCTGTGCGGCGGCAAACGGGTCACAGGACTAGACGGCCTGTTCTACGAGCCCACCATCATCGACTGTCCCCGGCAGGACCTACGGATTGTAGATACCGAACTTTTCGGCCCGGTATTGAGCGCATTGCGTTTTAAAGACGAAGCCGAAGTCATCCAACTGGCCAACGACACCAAACACGGATTGGCCGCAGGAATTTTTACCCGCGACATTGCGCGCTCGCTGCGGATGGCGGATGCCGTAAAGGCCG
>JAOTWM010000098.1 GCA_029862885.1 Gammaproteobacteria bacterium | reverse complement strand
ATGAGATTGCAAAATCTCTTCTTGAAGCGGGGGCAGATGCGAATGCGCTGGACGACCAACGGTATGACCTTATTACTATCGCAGCCGTTAATAACGATGTCGATATGATTCGATTAGGGCTCGAATTTGGGGCTGATTCAACAACTGTCACGAGTCCCTATGATGGAACTGCGCTGATCGCCGCGGCCCACTTGGGTCACGTCGAGTCAGTGGCCGCCCTCATTAGTGCAGGAGCACCGCTCGATCATGTCAACAATCTTGGCTGGACCGCATTAATCGAGGCAATCGTCCTGGGGGACGGTGGCGACCGACATGTGCAAATCTTGCAGTTACTTATCAACTCTGGAGCAAATGTGAACTTGACGGACCGCGCGGGTACGACTCCAATGACATTGGCCAAGGCCCGTGGCTACACAGAGATGGTTCGTCTCCTCGAGCTGGCGGGTGCGCAATAGCTTTAAGCGGCGAGGCCGTTTTGATTCTGATAATTTGTGGTGAATCGGCGTCGCGATTCCAGGTTAAAGATGAAATTAGGCGTGTTCGACAATTTTCGGATCAATCGGTCATGTTTCCGATGTCCTCATACGCCGAGTCAATAAATCGTGGAGTACAAATTGCCAAGAAAACCAAGTCGCCCGAACCGATATTAGTAACCCGCTGACGGCACATTGACGGAATAGTAATAATGTCGCCGGCGTTTACTTCGCTCGGTGGTAGTTCACCGACTTCTGCTTTTGCTGTCCCTTCCAGAATCACATACCGTTCGGAAATTCCACGAAGCCGATGCCATTTGGTGGTAACTCCAGGCCCGACGCGTGCCCGAGCGATCGATATCGTGTGGTCGTCAGGCGCATTTAATAGTTCGGTAATATAACATCCTTCAGAGATATAAGACTCTTTGCCGGGGTTATACCGTTTTATGGATTCTTTAATCATTTGCTGTCATGATTTGAATGTTGCCATCACGGCGCGATTAGTACTGAATCAGACGCCGCACCCGTGCCACGATGCCCGTCTTCAATGCCACGAATCCGCAAAAACGGTACGGGTCCCGTAAATCCCTTAAGCTCAACGGTCTCGCGACAAATATCGAATCGGTCAAGTTGCCTATCGATAGCCGGGTCGGCGGCGAACTCGGTGGATAGAACGATATCGCCGCCCTCGCTTTGATTTTGCAAGCGCGCCGCCATATTCGGCACCGACCCGTAGTAATCGAGTTTATCGTTAAGAGTGACAGCGATGCAGCGGCCGATATGCAAACCGATCTTAACCACTAAAGGATCGTGCTCGGAGTGCTGATTGAACGCATCGATCTCATCATGAATGGCGAGCGCGCAGGACAGACTGTCGGCCGGATCCGTAAACACTGCCATGATGGCATCGCCAATCATTTTTACGATTGAACCATTATGTTCTCGCACCGCGCGACCAAGAATCTCGAAATGTTCGCGCACGAGTACATAGGCTTTGGGGTCGCCTATTCGGTCGTACAGTGCGGTTGAGCCCTTTAGGTCGGTGAACATGATGGTGATGGAATCGATATCGACGTCGTCTCCCGGTCGCAGCACATCGCTGTTAAATAGGTCACGAAACGACTGCAATGCGGTAGCACGCTGAGCGGTCAATGCATCGCGGCGCCAGGCCAGTTCTTCGATTATCACCGTGAGTTCCCGGTCGCGCCGGTTGTGTATATCGATGTTGCCGGGTTGTCTCGAATCGGTGATGGCGATCGCGTTGTCATTCAGTGTGATGTTTGGAAATGCGGGAATGCGCCACTCAACCTCCGCTTCCTGGCCTGGCTCCAGGGTACGCACGCGATACGTACCGGGTTCAAAATCAGCACGCTCGACAAGTCGTTCATTCGGTTTCAGCGTAAGCTGTAGTTTAATGTGATGCGTGGTCATGGGCCCCATCAGACAGTATTCGCCGTCATCAACATCGCGCACCGATTTCGACGGATGAAATGCGAGTTCCACGTTCGCGGTAAAATCGCGGTGAAAGTCGATGTTGCAGCTCGGGCAATGCGCACCCTTTGGGAGTTGGCTTAGCGATGCGATGCTGGATTTGCCGACTTGGCAGCGCGGGCACAGCAGATCCCAACGCATGCCTAATAATCCGCAGCGCACGGCTTCGAGACACACTTCGATGGCGTGCCGGTCGGACACCCCCCACAATCGCGCGAGGCGCAGTGGCCTAATCGTAAATACGTCGACTTCGGGTTGGTCGGTGACGTAGCTTGCGAGCTGATCGGCGAGGCCGTGGGAGTACGGCGTTGCCGCGATCATTGAGGTGAGTCGTTGTACACGCTCGGACGCGCCGGGCACAAGGCGCATGGGTTTGAATTTGAATGGCGTGGCGCGCTGCCCGCGGCAATAGGCTTCAGCGTCCCGCACGAGTCGCTCCACCTTGCGCTGGATAAATTTGTGTAGCCCCAACTGTAACAGTAGTTTGCCCAATGCGTTTCGGGTACCGATCTCAACTTCATAGGAGCACCGACAGCCACCATTGCGGGGTTCCAGTCGTAATGTTACGCACAGGGTTTTGATTGGCCCCGAGTCAAATTGCCGCAAGTGGCGGAACCAACGTCGGTCGACCCAGTTTTGCGGGAAGTCTCGCCAGCGCAAGGCGAGTGGTCCGAAGTGAGCGTGGGCCGTGAATTGAACGGAGCCGTCGGGTTGTGCGGATTCCTGTATCGAATGTTTCGGAAAACCGGCCGCCTCGTTAAACCGCGCGGTATCGGCCAGCACTGTCCATATCCGCTCGGTGCTGGCCGACAAGTCCCAATTGAATACTTCGCGGCGGCTCGCTTGCACTGGTCTAGGCTAGGCTATCCGTGTCATTTGCGACGAAATATGACATCTTCACTCGCTTAATGTGGCACGAATCACGCTTTTGTGGGTGACATCGACTGCGCAATGTCCCGCCTCCGCCGGTGTCAATCAGCATCACGAATGCGATAGACGCGGATGCTGTTTCCGGGGCGGGCAATCGGTGGGCCGAAGGAGGACACAGGGCCAAGGCGCTTCCCGTGCCGCAAGCGGCCGTGGTCGAACACGACGTAATCCAGACCGTGAAACGTGCTGCTAACGGCCAAAAGGCCCGGGCGCAGGCCCACGTTGAGCGGAACAGTATAATCGATACCGTAAATGCCGGGGTCCACTCGGCCGAAATAAATGAGCTGAATCGAATCGACCCCCTCGCGGTCCATCGTCTCCTTCAACGCGACGAGGTCTTGTCCCCAGTCGAGATTCGAGTCGAGAGCGATGCGATGGCCCTGCGATGGTCCTCCGACCAAGGAGTTGAAATAGCTTAGATAGTCTGGATGAATGCGGACCGTTTCGAACGCAAGCCAGACAATCAGCCCCAGCGCGACACTCTGTCCCCGTTTGCCCATGTCCGATTCGGCAATCACAACAGCGGCCCAGATCGACATGAGAGGCAGAATCGGCAGGACCATTCGCAGGCCCAACTGCTTCTCGGACAGAAGGCTGAACACTCCTAATATCGTCAGTATCGGTAATGCGAACAGGGCGATGCGCTCACGCTGCGTGAAATTGCGGCGCCGCCATCCGATCGCGAGGGCAAGCAGTAGCACTGCGAGAACGGGCAGTGGCAGCTTTGCCCCAAGGATGACGAGGAAGTAGTTCCATCGGCCTCCGTGATAGGACTCACCCAGCAGATAGGACGAATCGCCCAATGCGGCGTCCCGTGCTTGGCGATCGAATGCTTCCAGATAATCGCCCGGAACGGGGGACGGGAGCCAATCGGGGACAAGCCGTTGCAGTGCAATTAGCGGATCGCTAACGAATTTGAACGATGACATGGACTCCGCCGAGCGCACGAAGCCGTAGCCGAGATGAATGACAAACAGGCTTATTGCCAGTGCAAAAGCGAGTAAGCCAATCGTCGGGCGCCAGTTCGCCTTGCCGGCGTCCCGTGGCCAGAGGAGGACCGCTGCCACTACCACCGGGTACAGGTAGATCGCCGTGAACTTTACTAGCTGTGCCAGACCCAACGCCAATCCCAAAGTCAGGGCACGGACGACGCTCGGCCTCCTCAAGAATGCACCGAGCACAAATAGGGCGAGGGCCATGGCCGCCGCCATCGCGGCATCCGTCGTCACCAATCGGCCGTGGGCCAGCAAGTTTGGCGAGAGAAGGACAAGCGCGGCCGCCATCACGGCGGCCCAGTCCCGTCGCGCCCGTGCCAATTGGTGGGCCCAGAAGAAGGCCAGTACGCCGAGTAGCAGGACAACGACGACAGTGATGAGCCGCGCACCGACGAAACGAGCGTGATAGTCCCCGGCGTGCGCGGCCATGTAACGGTAACCTCCGGGCCAAAGTCCGTCTAGATCTCCGTCGATCCTCGCTTCCGAGGCGGCGTCGGCGCCGGGCTCCGCGAACAACGAAGCTCCCAGGGCGTTCAGGACGTTCATGAGCGGCGGATTCAGCCAAGCATAACCAAGGTCACCCGACTCCAGGATATAGACCCCTGCCGGCAAATGTGCGAACTCGTCGACCGTGACCGACTTTCGCATCAGGCTGCTCACCGAAAGCACGGAGTGGATCGCTATCAGCGCGAGAAGAACAGCAATCGCCGTTCGCGATAAACGACGTGACGCAACCGCCATTGGCTCGCGCGTGCGCTCGAAATTAGTCATCGAGGTGCCCCTTTGATCTGGGTTGCATTATACGATCAACCGGGGCAACTGTAGGTGTGGTCAGTGACGGCGGATCCCGGAGTCAAAGCCAATATTTGAGGTGGTCCTCGAACAACAAAGACAGAATGCGGCGCCGAAGATTACAAATGACAGTACGCAGTGGGTTCGAGGGTGCTAATGGCAAGATTCATTCAAATTTGCACAGTTGTACTTAAAACCAGAAATTCTAGATTCGTGTCAATATACAACGCCCGCCTTTTTCGAGCGTCTGAAGCGGGTGCGATCATCGTCGCCTAAAGCATCGGGTGCATAAGTCTAGAGTGATTTCAAATCTGCAATCCACGCGTCCAGCAATTGTAATTCTTTAGCATCAACAAGATTCATTTCAACCAGTTTCTCATAACAGATTTTCAAATTATCTGAAATATTTTCATGCCCGCGACGAAGAGTTAATCCTTCCAACTCATCTCCAATTTTTTCATTGTATAAATAGCCTGGAATTTCATCCTCAAAATCACGCATCAAGTCATGTTCGTTGCGCTCTTGCCAGACCGTAGATTCATGGAAGAGTATTGGCCAGTCGTATTGCCACGAAATTCGTTGGGCGACAAAACTTCGCCAAATATCTGTCATTCTGAACGAGCAGAACGAGGGGAGATACAACAAGAAGAACGCCTCCTTCCACCATGTTGTATTCTGGCTGTTGAACGGACACCAACTCTGATGGGCGAGAGCGATGGAAGACCTGTTCAGGAAATCTTGAGGTAACGAAGAGGTAAGCCGGTAAATTGCGTCGACATCGGGATTTTTATTCGCGAGACCTTGCTGAATCGGACAACTGAGGAGGCGAACCGGTAGTGAAGCTTCTACAGGAACATCTCTAATTATTTGATTCAAAGGGTATCCTCGCGGCCATATATTAGAGTTTGAAAAATAGCGATACACATTTAGCCACCCTGCTTTTTCCACGACAGAAACTTCCTGGGTCTTATGTCGTTTTTCCCAAAACGAGGCATACGGAATATTATCGTCATCGGTGTCTACAATGACAGTGGCGCCCGATTTAATGGCCAGAAGATATCCAATATTTTTCCGGGCGTAATGGTTCTCCGGGCAAATCTGGACGAACTTAAATTCCAATTTATGTTGGTCCCGAATATTGTAGAAATCGCATCCTGGGAGCTGAAATTCTTCAGGGCTTTTCACATCCCCTATGACAATGAATTGATGATGGTACTCCTGGCATCCGTCAGCCAAGGCTTTTAATACTTCGTTCGGTGCGGAAATAGAAGTGACTATTACGAATAGTTTTTCTTCTTGTGATTTTATGGTCACAATCGTTTCATAACCCGTAGGCGAAACAAATAGAAAAGATTGAAAAGTGCCTCCGCTATTCCCTTGCCCCCTACACTATGACTGGCCGCCTCATACTGAATTGGAACTTCGACGATGTTAAACGGGTGTGCGTAAATCTTTATTTCTGTCTGAAAAAAGGGTCCCTTTGAACGAATGCCTCGATCCACGATGCTCTGCAGGGCGGAGTGTTTAAAGAGCTCAAATCCACTGGTCAAATCACTTAGTCGCGTACGCAGTAATAAATTAGTCAGCAGCGATCCCCCCCAACTGATAAGGTATCGAACTCGTGAACTGTTCGTAATTGAACCTCCTTCACAAAATCTGCTTCCAAAAACACAATCGTAACCGTCTTTCATTTTCTCGAGAAAAAGAGGAATGTTGGCCGGGTTATGACTAAATCCTGCATCTATCTCCAAAATCCAGTCGCATCCGGCCCGGAGTGCCTCCGAATAACCTCGGAGATAGGCATCTGCGATACAACGATTGTCGGGCGCATACACCACGTTCAATTCGGGAGTATCACGAGCCTGTTCTCTCAGTATGTCCATGGTGCCATCCTTACAGACATCATCAAGAATTGTGAAAAACTTAATCGATTTAAACCCGTGCGCCCTAGTGACTGCCAGAGTCTCCTTCACAAATGATTCCGCAGTTGGGGCCTCATTCCCCATTGGGCAAACTATACCAAGATTGATCGTATCCATATCAACCAGTATAAAAGTAAAGAGCTTGTGTGTCGTTATCGAAGCGCATAAATCGGGCGACGTCATTGCATCGGTCGGCAGCTGTCAAACTGTCCTAACGGGCCGCGAGCCGATCGCCGAGTCCCGCTTGAACAGTTCGCTGCGGCTAAACTACATCAGTCCGGGTCGCGCTACCAACGTGGTTTGTGGCTGAAAGCGAAATATTCAGATACTCAACGCAAAACCCGCCGTCGGCGCCGATTCGAAACATATGGGCGCAGTCCCAGCGCAGTTTGTCGGGCGGCGCGCCGCGCATATCCCAGCCAGTCGCAAGGCTCAGTGCGGCGCGAATCACGCCTTTGTGAGTGACGCCGAGTACGTACTGTCGGGCTTTCGTCACCGTTGTGACCCACTTTGCAAAACGCGCGCGCACGGCGCGCGGAGTTTCACCGCCGGGCGGATGGAAGTCTAGACCACGAGCTTCGTTCTCGGTAAATTCCGCGCCCAGTTGCTTTCGCAGGTCGGTCAGTAATTTGCCTTCCCACTCGCCCCAATGCATCTCTTTTAATGCCGCAGTGACGGTGGGTGTCCCACCGCTGAGTAATTGTGCGGTTTGCAGTGCGCGCTTAAGTGGGCTCGCGTGCCAGTCATAGTTTCTCAGTTCGGCCGGGATGCGCCATCGACTTACCGTATCCCGGCCGTGTGTACTGAGTTCGGAGTCCGTGTGTCCTTGAATACGGCCGGCCGCGTTCCAGTCGGTGGGCCCGTGGCGGATCAACGCAATACGCCTCAACGTCTCGACTCCGAAGGTGAGGTCTTCAAAACCGCCTGCAAAGTCCGGTCGATTTGTGCGGCAGCGTCGGCTAAGTTGTGCTGGCGGCGAACCTTGGAGTGGGCATTGGCGCCTAATCGGATGCGCATCGGTGCGTCGGTGAGCAATAGTCGAACCGCCGACGCAAAGGCGGCAACATCGCCCTGCTCCACAAGTAAGCCGGTTTCGTCATCGACAACTATGCTTTCAACACCACCGGCACGTGCCGCAACGACGGGAGTCCCGCAAGCTTGGGCTTCCAATATGGCCATACCATATGCCTCGTTGATTGCCGGCCAAACGAAAATGTCTGCATTGTCGAGCAACCCCAACACAGCGGCGCTTGGTTGTTGTCCGATCCATCGCGTACGTTCGGCGAGCGGCTCAAATGCATGTTCCACGGTATCACGGGCCGGGCCGTCGCCGACCAGTAGTACCTGCCAGTCGAGTTCGAGTAAGGTTGATAATGCCTGGGCGAGCGAGCGGTAAGATGCGAGTTTGTCGCCATACCGCATCATTGCCACGGCCACTAGCCAAGGTTGGTCTGAATCGAGATTATGGAGTTCGGCAAGCGCGGCACGAGAATCGGCACGTTGTCGTTGCGCATCGATCGATGTGACGTCCACAAATGGATCGATAGTGGCCATTGATGCGTTCGGCGATAACAATGGAGTCACCGCGGGGATGTCGGCCGGGTTTAGGGCGAAGGCGGCCTCCGCTGAGCGAATCGCGTTCTCGGTTTGCCGGTGACCGAGATCCCACGGCCCACGTTCTTGTTTCGGCGCGTACGAGGCTTCCGCAATCACATACGGAATCCCCAACCGGGCGCTTATCCTGGGGCCAATCCAATCCGGTGCTTTGTGGTAAACGTGATAGGTGAACCACAGGTCGGGACGCGCGGTGGCCGGTCGTCGTTCGATGTGCCGCACCACCCGTCGGACGACTCCGTCCGCCACGTCACGTACGCGGTGTTGAAATGCGCCGCAACCGGCGCCGTCCCAACTGCGCAATCGCGACGCGAGCCAGGTATCGTGTCCAGCATACTGCATCGCCTGAATAAGCAGGCGTGCTATGTGGCGGTCTCCAGACGGTACTGGGTGACGGGGTGATTTCATTGGCGCGTAAAACGCGATGTTCACTTGGCCACGGCCTCGCGATTCACATCAAGCCGTTCGAGTTGAGTTGAAAATCGTTGCTGTAGTGCGTCGATACCACGATCCATTGCAAAATATTTGTGGACACGGGCAAACCCGGCTTCGCCAAGGCGGTGCCGACGCGTCGGGTTCGTAATCATTTCCGCAATTGTATTTGTAAGGGCACCACGATCCTGCGGCGTTACCAACATGCCGGTAATATCGTGTTCGATTAGCTCGGGAATCCCGGATACATCGGTCGCAATGCACGACAGCTTCTGACTTTGTGCCTCCATCAATACATTGGGCAGGCCATCCCGATCGCCATCGTCACCAATGCGGCTCGATAGCACAAAAATATCGGCTGTGCGGTAAGCATCTATTACTGCCGGCTGCGGTTGGGCACCGAGCCAACGCACCCGTGCGGACAGACCAAGGCGGTCGCACTGTTGTCGCAGCTGCGATAGCAGTTCGCCACCACCAATATGGTCAAAATTCCAATGCAATTCTGGCGGTAGCTGCGCCAGCGCGTCCAATAAATCGATATAGCCTTTCTTCTGCACGGCACGTCCTACCGACAATAAACGCACCGCGCGATCATCGGTGCTGCCGTCGGCATCGGAACCAGCGGTTATCGGGGGTGGAAATCGTTCGAAGTCGATGCCGTGGTATACCCGTATCACCTTTTCGCGGTCGGGCGTCAATAACTGCAGATGCTCAAGATTGGCCTGAGTGCAGGTCACGAGCCACTCACAGTGTTGCAATTTCTCGCGGATGTCCCAAGCATCGGTTGTCCAGATATCCTTGGCATGCGCTGAACAACTCCACGGAATGCCGGTCATAATACTACAGTAGCGTGCCACCGAAGCCGGGGTGTGCAAAAAGTGCGCGTGCAGGTGCGACAGCTTATCAGCCAATTCATCCGCCAATATTAGCGCCTGCCCAAATCGGCGAATACGGTTGCGTGACGGGTCCCGCCACAGATCAGCGAACCAGAGATTGCGCGCAAGAATATATCCGGGACGGCGGCGTATGCGCCACCAGGCGTGTATCACCCGCCGAGGATCCTGGTGCAGATATTCCGGGAGGTAGGTGAGGGGTGCGGTGATGGCGGCATGAATCGGGTGAATAGACGGGTCATAAGGATGACGCAGCGATATGAGATGCAATCGAAAGCCACGACGTTGCAGCGCAAGAATCTCCTGCGCAATAAAGGACTCAGATAATCGTGGATAGCCCTTCAGTACGATGCCAATCGTCGGTGTTACGTTGTTAGGGTCCACAAGAAATTGGTCACTATGCAAAGATGTTCCTAATTAAGGATCCTCTGCATAAGTCCGGATGAATCAAGTTTGGAATAAAAATGATCAAGATCAAGGTGCAAAACGTAATAAACGCTACCGCATCCCTGTTCACGCCCCTTACCTAGACCCACGTAGTCGACGCAGAGATTGATAATATTGGGCCCAAATTGACCGCCCATGACTTTTGCAGAGGTTCCCTAAATTGGGTTTTCCTATGTTATAAGGGTAATTGTTCGTAGACCGGTACGCATAGACATAACAATACTATTCCGATCGGCATTACACATGGAACCCTCCATCTTTCGGTACGTTTTTAGGCACACCTATAAGCAACAGATATTGCTGGTGCTGCTCACTGCTATTTCGATGCCATTCGTGTACGCGTCGTTGGAGGTGCCAAAGATCATCATAAATGAAGCGATCGGTGGGCAGAATATTCCCGATTCCATATTGGGCATACCAATCGATCAAGTAAAATATCTGCTGCTATTGTCATTCGTATTTATCTCATTGATCGCGTTAAATGGCGGCTTTAAATATTTTCTTAACGTTTACCGCGGTGTGTTGGGGGAGCGTATGCTGCGACGCTTCCGCTACGAACTATATACGCGTGTGCTGCGTTTTCCATTGGCTCATTTTAAACGCACGTCGCCAGCCGAGATCATACCGATGATAACGGCCGAGACTGAGCCGCTCGGCGGATTTATTGGCGATGCAATCGCGTTGCCGGCATTTCAGGGCGGATTGTTGGCCACGTATCTATTCTTCATATTTCAACAGGATCCGTGGCTCGGTTTCGCAGCGGTTGTGTTGTATCCGCCGCAGATGTACCTGATTCCGAAACTGCAGCGCAAGGTGAATGCGCTGGCAAAGCAGCGCGTACGAACCGTTCGTAAGTTGGCGGACCGAATCGGTGAATCGGCTTCGGGGGTGACGGAGATCCATGCCCACGATACCAGCCGTTTTGAACGTGCTGATATTTCTCATCGACTCGGAAAAATTTTCCATATTCGCTACAACATTTATCGGCTCAAGTTTCTCATAAAATTCCTGAATAATTTTCTCGGCCAATTAACTCCGTTTTTTTTCTTTTCCATCGGTGGATACTTTGTGATTATGGGCCAATTATCGCTCGGCGCGCTAGTGGCTGTATTGGCTGCCTATAAAGACCTCGCATCGCCGTGGAAGGAGCTTCTTAAGTATTACCAGACCACTGAGGATGTACGCGTGAAGTACGCCCAGATCATCGAGCAATTTCAGCCACCCTCGATGCTTGACCAGCGATTACTGGATGCTGAAATCGATCGACCCATGCCATTCTCCGGGACGCTGAATTCCGTTAATCTGACCTACACCGAGGATCAGATCGTTAATCTCGTGGATGGGGCCGGCTTCAACATCGATTTTCCGGGTAGCGTCGCGGTGGTCGGTGCGAGCGGTGGAGGACAACAAGAACTCGCAATGCTGATCGCACGATTGATTCAGCCCAGTGCCGGGCGAATCGCGCTTAATGATCAAAGTTTTGCCGATATGCCGGAATCTGTATTGGGACGTCGTATTGGATACGTAGGCCAGAATGCCTACATTTTCAACGGCACCGTTCGCAGTAACTTGGTGTATGCCCTGCAGCGTCGGCCTGCTGTCGGCACGGATCGTGATAGCGAAGCGCAAGGTATAAGGTCTGCGGAGTTGAAGGAAGCGAGGGCGACGGCAAATAGTCTCGACGACATCGGTGCGGACTGGATCGACTACGAGGCCGCTGGCGTTGATGTTGCTGGCGAGATCGACGGCCGGATTGTGGAGATCCTTAAGGTAATCGGGGCGGATGAAGATATATATCAGCTGGGGCTATACAGCACCATAGAACCGACAAAGCATCCCGAACTGGCGGAGCGAATGTTAGTCGCCCGGCAAGAGTTATTGAGTCGGCTTCGCACTTCGGAGTTTGAATCGCTCGTGGAGCCGTTCGATGCCGATCACTATAACCGCAACATGACGGTTGCGGAGAACCTGTTGTTTGGCCAAGCGACAGACCCCGTTTACTCTCTGGATAATCTGGCCACGAACGACTCGGTGTTGGCGGTGCTGCGCGACACAGGCCTTTACAACGACTTTCTAAAAATCGGCTATCGGCTCGCCGGTATAATGATCGAGTTGTTCGCCGACGTGTCCGCCGATAGTGATTTGTTTCAGCAATTTAGTTTTATCGGTGCAGACGACTTACCGAACTTCGCCGCGTTGGTGTCCCGCACTAACGTCGATAACCTGGATTCGCTCGGGGATGATGACAGGGCGATGTTGTTATCATTGCCGTTCAAACTAATTCCGGCACGGCACCGGCTTGGTTTAGTCGAGGTCGAGTTGCAGGATCGACTGCTCGGCGCCCGCAAAAAACTTATGGAAGTGTTGGGAGACGACGGCCAAATGGTGAATTTTTTCGCCAGCGATCGCTATCATCCGTCCATTAGTCTTCAGGACAATATTTTGTTTGGCCGTCTGGCGTACGGCCAGGCCCACGGCCAAGCCCGGGTCGGTGAGCTGATCGCAGCTACTGTTGCGAATCTCGGACTGCGAGACGATATCATTCGCGCTGGGCTTAATTTTGAGGTTGGTATCGCCGGATCACGGCTGTCGGCTCAACAACGCCAGAAAATAGCGGTTGGACGCTGCCTGTTGAAACGCCCGGACGTGCTGGTGGTGAACGACGCGACGAGCGCCTTCGACCCTGCCACTGAAAATCGAATAGTGGATCAGGTAGTCGAGCATATGGACGGGCGTGGGATCATCTGGGTATTGGGGCGACCGGAACTCGCTTCCAAATTTCAGAATGTTATCGTAGTAGATCGCGGCAAAGTCGTAGAAAGCGGCGCTTACGACGAATTACTAGGCCGCGGCGGATCATTTAATCGTTTGCTTGGGATGAATTAGTCGGCGGATGATATTGTCGGTACTAAGACTGCAAGTGAACAAGGCAAGTTGGCTCAAATTCGCGATATTTGCGACCGTCATCATAGCGGTCAGAATTAACAGTACTCACGCGTCCGAATTTGAAACGGATACTTGGCCAGGTGAGGGAATACCGAATTTTTCGGCGAAGTACAATTCGTTGACTCTGCATCGACGGCCTGCCAAAAATTCCGAAGAAATATCGATTACGATTGGTGGTGGATCGAGTATCGTCTATGACCGATCAAAGCAAATAACACTAAAATCGGTAATGCTGACGGCAGTAACGGAAGTCACCGACATGCATTGTCCCGGCATCGAGGACAATACTCCAGCCATCAATCCTGGGGACAGAATTGAGTACTTACAATATCGTGCGGAAGGCTATATTACTGCGCGGGTTCGTGGAAGCATCTGCGAAGTTTTCGTTATGGATAACGTGCCGAAATTCAAAGGACTGGAGATGCAGCCGCAGACGGAATGGTGGCTGCGAGTCGTGGATGCAGATTCGGAGGTATTAGGATGGTTGCTGGTTGACGATAGCCAATTAAACTATCTGGATCGAGGTTTCTAGCTAAACGTTTCGGGTAGTACTTTTCTAGTCTTTTACTTATATGGGTCGGCCGCATCGCGCAGCCCGTCGCCAAAAAAATTGAAGGCTAATATCACTACGATCACCGGCACCACCGGCAACATCAACCACGGATACAGCGCTACGACATTAATGTTTTGCGCCTCGTTTAGCAGCACACCCCAACTGGTGATGGGAGGGCGCAAACCCAGGCCAAGGAAGCTCAGGGCGGTTTCGCCGAGAATCATGCCGGGGATCGACAACGATGCCGACGCGATTAGATGGCTCAAGAAACCGGGCAGTAGGTGTCGACCGATGATGCGTTTCGGTGGCGCCCCCATCAGCCGCGCCGCGGTGCAATAGTCCTCTTCTCGTAAGGCCAGCAGTTTTGAACGCACCGCGCGCGCGAGCCCAGTCCAGTCCAGCACGGCAAGAATGACCGTGATCCCAAAGAATATCAGTAGTGGACTCCAGTTCACCGGCATGATGGCGGATAACGCCATCCACAATGGCAATTCCGGAAACGAACGTAGAATTTCGATAAGCCGTTGAATTAGCGT
>JAOTWM010000097.1 GCA_029862885.1 Gammaproteobacteria bacterium | reverse complement strand
AATGCGCCCGCCGGAATGTTCAGCAACTCCGGAAATGCAGCTGCGCGCAGCGGCACTATGGAGGTTCCGGCACAGGATGTGCTGATCGTAAGTAAGGCGAAGCCCAGGCCAAAATGCCGCGTGTTATGTCGTCGAACTGACATCAATTCCCGCCGGTAACGTGAAACGGAGAGAAGGTTGCCCCGCTCTCCGTTTCGAACGTTGCGCGCAACGGTAGCGCGCGTGGATGCCTACTATTACCGGGTCATTAGCCCGATGTGCCCGATGCTGCGCACGGGTTGCAGGGATTACATGGGTTGCAGGGATTACACGGATTTTTGGCTGCACACGGATTACATGGGTTGCAAGGGTTGCACGGATTTTTCGCCGCGCATGGATTGAACCCACTTTGTACTTCCAATGTATACGCCGTAAGCGCTGCCAGCTCTTTCGAGTCCCACGCCAGCGGTTCGGCCTGCATCGGCACAATCATGCAAAACTGCACCATTTGTTCCGCGGTAACGGATTTTAACCCGGATTTCTGTGTCGACATCGCAACGGCATGCGGATACGGCTTCGCGAACGACGCGCTAAAATTGTTGTTGTTGGCGTGACAGACGCCGCAAGCCAGCCCATTGGTGCTCAACGATTTCTTGTTCCAGAGTTTTTTACCTTTCTTGATGAGTTTCTCATGGTTGCCCGTCGCTGGCATCGTCCCGGCAGGCCGGGTTACGAGGCTTGCGTCAACCTTGCCGGCACCGCAGGGGTTGCAAGGGTTACTCGCCGCACACGGATTGCACGGATTACAAGGATTTTTTGCCGCACACGGATTGCACGGATTACAAGGATTTTTTGCCGCGCAAGGATTACACGGATTACAGGGATTGCAAGGATTATTCGCCGCACAAGGATTGCAGGGATTACAAGGGTTGCAAGGATTATTCGCCGCACATGGGTTGCAGGGATTACAAGGGTTACAGGGATTGCACGGATTCGTTGCCGCGCACGGATTGCATGGGTTACAGGTGCTGCTTGCAGCGATCACAATCGGCGTGCTGCTGTAGTCGGTTGCTATGGCGTCAGGAGCCACCGCCGCCACGCCAAATGCCGCGCCAATAACCGCCACATACAATGGCTTATGTTGAAGGTGTGGTAACTGCTGTTTGCGCATGAATATCTCCTCCGAAATTAGAACTTATGTGAATTTAGATTTGACGGTCGAACTGATGCTTGTAAATCGTTAGATCCCGATGCGCGAGCGACCGCGACAGTAGCCGCCCGCGCATTGCGTGCTCCACCCTTTATTCTGAATTCTGCACACTCTTCGTCAGGTGTGGGTGATTATCGGAAACTTCCCGTCATTAACCCGAGGTGCCGGATGCGGCGCACGGATTGCAGGGATTACAGGGATTGCAAGGGTTGCACGGATTACTTGCTGCGCAAGGGTTACACGGGTTGCATGGGTTACTTGCCGCGCAAGGGTTACACGGGTTGCACGGGTTACATGGATTACTCGCCGCGCAAGGGTTACACGGGTTGCATGGATTATTTGCCGCGCACGGGTTGCACGGATTACACGTGCTACTTGCAGCGACCACAATCGGAGTGTTGTTATAGTCCGTGGCTGCGGTGCCAGGGGTTACTGCCGCGACGCCAAATGCCGCGCCAATAACCGCTACATACAGTGGCTTGTATTGAAGGTGTGGTAACTGCACTTTGGGCATGAATATCTCCTCGTAAATTAAGATTTATTGAAAATTAAACCGGACGTCCGAATTGCACCTACAAAAATCGCTGTTTGCCGAGTCGGACAAAATTCCCTATTGGTGACGGTTGCCGGCCGCTCGCAAACTATGACAAGTAAATCCGCAAAAAAATTCCCGAAATTCCAAAAATTGCAAAGACGTCGACCGGTGATGCGACTTCAATTCTCTTAGAAAATCCTTAACGCATTGATTATGAAATGATTATCGGAAATGCGAAATGGGCTCCGGCCTTGGTTCGGGTGCCGAGCGTGTAGGCCGGGCGACTATGCAGTCGCCTCGATAAGTGCCCGATCTTCCACCAATCGCTATTCGATCAGCGGGCAATCGGCCTGTCTTTAATCGAATGTCGGCCGAATCCGTTTCACCGTTGCCCGGCATCGGTCGTGGCAAGCTGGAGCCACTGCCCCAATTCGCGCCCGTCAAGTTCGTCCTGGACGGCGGTAGCCCTAAAGTTGACAGTTCAGGCGATTCGCGGATAATGAAACTTCAGCGCCGATTTGATCTTCAGCTTGCGGGCGCTATATAAATACGGCTAAAGAGTAGGACCTGAAACCTGACTTTAGCCGAAGCTGAAGCGGGTTTTTTTATTTACAGGGACGTTAATGTATGCAATTTTGCAGGAGCAAGAAATCGGCGATTGTCAGCGATTGCGCAAAATAATCGGCAGCAGGAGGGTCCGATGAGTTCATCCGATTGGTCGGGATTCGATGTGGCGACCCAGGCGGTTCGCGCCGGTCAGGTGCGTAGCGCTGAAGGCGAACACAACGATTCGATATTCGCCACCTCCAGCTTCGTGTTTCGCGACGCGCGCGAAGCGGCTGCACGATTTGCCGAGACCGAGCCCGGTAACGTGTACTCGCGGTTCACGAATCCGACTGTACGCACGTTTGAACAACGCTTGGCGGCGCTCGAAGGCGGTGGCTATTGTGTCGCCACGGCGTCAGGCATGGGCGCAATATTGACGCTCTGTTTAGCGGTATTGCGCAGCGGTGATCATGTCATCGCATCACGCGATTTGTTTGGATCGACGGTGTCATTGTTCACGAAGATCCTCGCCAAATTCGGTATCGATACCACCTTTGTCGCGTTGTCCGATATCGATGGTTGGCGTGACGCGCTGCAGCCACAGACTAAATTACTGTTTTTGGAAAGCCCGTCTAATCCACTTTCCGAGGTGGCCGACTTGGCTGCGATGGTGGAGTTGGCTCGTGCCCACGGTGTATTGTTGGCAGTCGACAACGTGATGTGTACGCCGGTGTTGCAACGCCCGTTTGAATACGGTGCGGACATCGTGGTTCATTCGGCCACCAAATACTTGGACGGGCAAGGCCGCTGTATCGGTGGCGCGGTGGTGGCGCGCGACGAGGAATTGTATAACCAATTGTTTACCGTGTTACGCACGGCCGGGCCGTCTATGAGCCCGTTTAATGCGTGGGTGTTTCTGAAAGGATTGGAAACACTGAGCCTGCGTATGTATGCCCATAGTCACAACGCGATGGCGCTCGCGGAATGGCTGCAAACCCACCCGGCCGTGATCCATGTGTACTACCCCGGGTTATCGAGTCACCCGCATCACGACTTGGCCGCGCGGCAGCAGCGTGCGTTCGGTGGAATCGTGTCGTTTACCGTGCAGGGCGGGCGTAGGCAAGCCTGGAGTGTGATTGACGCGACGCGAATGTTGTCTATCACGGCAAATCTCGGCGACACCAAAACCACGATTACCCATCCGGCCAGCACAACGCACGGGCGGCTGACCGATGAGCAACGCCGGGCGGCTGATATCGGTGAGGACCTGATTCGTATCTCGGTGGGACTCGAAGCGCTCGAGGATATCCAAGCGGACCTGGCACGCGGCCTGGATGAAGTGGCCGCTGCTCCGCTCAAAACCGCGCATAATTACGCTGGCGGCGGGTAGGCGTTAGCGACTTTGGACAGCGGTCGTCGCCCGAGTGCGGTAGATATGAACTGTGCGATATCCACCAATCGCGCAAGGTCGACGCCCGTTTCGATGCCCATGCCGTCCAGCATATAGACCACATCTTCGGTGGCAACATTGCCGGGCGCGCCTTTCGCGTATGGGCAGCCACCGAGTCCTGCTACCGAACTGTCTATGACACGAATGCCGGATTGCAGGACGGCGTAGATATTCGCAAGCGCCTGGCCATACGTGTCATGAAAATGCACCGCGACTTGCTCGATCGGCACCGACCGTGTCACCGCGTCGATCAACGCCGCCGCCGTGTGTGGCGTACCGACCCCGATTGTATCGCCGAGCGAAATTTCATAGCAGCCGAGATCGACGAGTCGCATCGCGAACTCACGCACCCGGTCCGGCGTGATCTCGCCCTCATAAGGGCATCCCAGTACACAGGAAATATAACCGCGCAGTCGAATGCCCTCGGCGCGGGCGACGCGGCTCACATCGGCGAAGTTGATAAAACTCTCGTCGATCGAGCAATTGATATTCTTTTTCGAAAACGATTCCGAAGCCGATCCAAATATCGCGATATCCTCGACGCCGGCGGCCATCGCGGCCTGTAATCCCTCCATGTTCGGAACCAAAACCGGGTAGCGCACACCGGGCGCACGATGTAGCCGCTGCAATACGTCTCCGGTGGTCGCCATTTGCGGTACCCAAGTCGGCGACACGAAACTGCCGGCCTCGATGAATGTAAGCCCCGTCTCCGCGAGCCGTTCAATCAGCTCAATCTTAACGTTGGCGTCGAGGTGCCGATCTTCATTCTGCAGGCCATCGCGCGGCGCGACTTCGACGATGGTCACATCTGCGGGCTGGGTCATGACTCGAATTCCGTGTTGGCGGCGTCAAGCACCAGCAATTCCACGCCCTCGTCCACCAGGTCGCCGACTGAAAAGCGAAGCGACATGATTTCACCGGCATAGGGCGCGGAAATCGTGTGTTCCATCTTCATCGCTTCCATTACTATTAACGGCTCGCCCTCGGCAACGGCTTGCCCTTGCTCGACACAGACTCTCGCCACCCGACCCGGCATCGGTGCGCTGAGTTGGCCGGGCAGGACATGTTCGGTATCGTAATTCTTCTCGATACGGGTGAGAAAATGCCAGCGTTGTGCCGTGCTCGACACCGTGATTTGTGGGGCGTCGCGGAACACCGACAATACCACGCGCTCGGTGCCAATTTGTGCGAGCAACTCACCATTCGTGCCCAATCTACCAGCAATCGTTAGCGGATCGAAGCCAGGAACTTCGACGTCATACCCGTCGGTGCGTTCGGTCACATGGATTTGGTAATCGCGCGCGCCGTAGGCGAGTGCAATAGTATGAACGGACGGTGCATTCAGACGCCAACCGTTATAGCCATGCCACGGTGAATTCGCGTCGACCGCGCGACGGCGTGATCGCTCGGCCTGTTGTTTGCGGTACAGCAGTTCGGTAAGCGCTGTGAGTCCCAGCACGCGGGATGGCGGATCCTCGTCGGCGTTGGTGATTAACTGCACACGATGTTGCTCGATAAAGTCGGTGTTCAGATCGGCAGATCCGAATGCATCGTGGGCGAGGACTCGTTGCAACAGCTCCAGATTGGTTTTAACACCGCCAATGTGGGTCACCATAAGTGCTTCCGTCATTTGCCGGATCGCAGCATTGCGGTCGTGCCCGGCGGCGATGAGCTTGGCGATCATCGGATCGTAATACACGCCGATGGTATCGCCCTCGCGCACCGCGCTATCGATGCGTAGGCCCGATTGGGCGGGCCCGGGGAATCGAACCGTGCTCACGACGCCGGCCCCGGGCAGAAAATCGCGGACGGTATCCTCAGCATAGACGCGTGCTTCGATCGCATGCCCGGTGATGGTCAGTGCGTCTTGGTCGCACGGTAGCGGTTCACCGGCCGCGACCCGAATCTGCCATTCCACCAGATCTTGTCCGGTAATCATTTCCGTGACCGGGTGTTCGACCTGCAGGCGCGTGTTCATCTCCATGAAGTAATAGCCGCTCGCATCGACGATGAACTCAATGGTCCCCGCGCCCACGTAGTCGATCGCCTGCGCGGCGGCTACAGCGGTATCCGCCATCGCGGCATGCTCGGCAGCGGTGAGCCCTGGTGCCGGCGCTTCTTCGATGACTTTTTGGTGGCGTCGTTGGATCGAGCAATCGCGATCGAACAGATGCACGGCGTGGCCGTGACAATCGGCGAATACTTGCACTTCGATATGGCGCGGTCCGATCAGCAACCGTTCCAGCAACAAGCGTTCGTCGTCGAACGCCGCCGCCGCTTCGCGGCGCGCCGCGGCCAATGCGGGCCGCAATGCGTTGGCGTCGTACACCGCGCGCATTCCTTTGCCACCGCCGCCGGCGGTGGGTTTTATCAGCAGCGGGTAGCCAATGCGTTCGGCTTCGCTCTGTAAGGAGTCGTCATCCTGCGCGGCGTCATGATAGCCGGGCACGACCGGTATGCCCGCGTTGGCCATAATTCGCTTGGCAGTCGATTTTTCTCCCATGGAGCGGATCGCGTCGGCGCCGGGTCCGATAAACACCACACCCGCCGCGGCGCAGCGTTCGGCGAACTCGGCATTTTCGGCCAGGAAACCGTATCCGGGATGAATAGCTTGTGCGCCGCTGGCGGCGGCGGCCTGCAGAATCCGCTGTTGGTGCAGATAACTGTCGGCGGCCGGCGCCGCACCGATGTGGATCGCTTGGTCGGCAAGGGCGACGTGCTTCGCATCCGCATCGGCATCCGAGTACACCGCGACGGTCGCAATCTGCATGCGTTGCGCGGTGCGCATGACGCGGGTCGCGATCTCGCCGCGGTTCGCGATAAGTATCTTATCGAACACGCCGCTACATCCGGAATACGCCGTAGCGGCTCGGCTCGATCGGTGCATTTAGCGCGGCCGATATACCGAGGCCCAACACGGTGCGTGTATCTGCGGGGTCGATCACACCGTCGTCCCAAAGCCGCGCCGTTGCGTAGTACGGATGCCCCTGGGTCTCGTATTGCTCGATAATCGGGGCCTTAAAGTCGCGCTCTGCCTGTTCCGGCCACGACTCACCGCGCGCTTCGAAATTGTCGCGCCGCACTTGGGCCAGCACATTAGCGGCCTGGTCGCTGCCCATTACCGAGATCCGCGCATTGGGCCACATCCACAAAAACCGGGGACCGTAGGCGCGGCCGCACATGCCGTAGTTGCCGGCGCCGAAGCTGCCGCCGATTATGACGGTGAATTTCGGCACCTGCGCGCACGACACCGCCGTCACCATTTTTGCACCGTCTTTGGCGATGCCGCCGGCCTCGTATTTGCTACCCACCATGAACCCGGTGATATTTTGCAGGAACACCAACGGAATACCGCGTTGCCCACACAATTGGATGAAGTGCGCGCCTTTTAGCGCCGACTCCGAAAACAGAATTCCGTTGTTGGCGACGATGCCGACCGGGTATCCGTGAATGTGCGCAAACCCACACACCAGCGTCACGCCGTACAGCGCTTTAAATTCGTCGAATTCGCTCGCGTCGACGATGCGCAGGATAACTTCGCGCACGTCGTAGGGTTGTCGTCTGTCGCTTGGAATCACACCGTAGAGTTCTTCCGCCGCGTGGTTTGGGTCACGCGATTCGATTGCACTCAGCGCGGGTTGCTTGGTGAGATTTAAGTTGGCGGCCAAGCGACGTGCCTGCTGCAGTGCATGCGCATCGTCCAATGCGAAATAATCGGTCACGCCGGAGGTGCGCGAGTGGAGCTCAGCGCCACCGAGTTCTTCGGCCGATACCTCCTCGCCGGTCGCGGCCTTAACCAGTGGTGGTCCGGCCAGAAAAATCGTGCCTTGTTCCTTCACGATGATGCTCTCGTCGCTCATCGCGGGCACATACGCGCCACCCGCCGTGCATGACCCCATCACCACGGCAATTTGCGCAATGCCCAGCGACGACATCGTCGCTTGGTTGTAAAAGATGCGCCCGAAGTGATCGCGATCGGGAAACACTTCATCTTGTCGTGGCAGGAACGCACCTCCGGAATCGACCAGGTAAATACACGGCAACCGGTTCTCGCGGGCGATGTCTTGCGCCCGTAAGTGTTTTTTGACCGTCATCGGGTAGTAGGTACCGCCTTTGACGGTTGCATCGTTGATTACGACCATGCATTCGCGGTCCGCGACGCGGCCAATACCGGTAATGATACCCGCGCCCGGCACCGCGTCGTCGTACATCCCGAATGCCGCGAGTTGTGACAGTTCCAAAAACGGCGAGCCCGGGTCGAGCAGCGCGTATAAGCGTTCGCGCGGCAGCAGTTTGCCGCGGCCGGTGTGCCGTTCGCGCGATGTCGCGCTGCCGCCGCGCTGCGCCGCTGCGACTTGAGCCTGCAAATCGCTCACGAGGCCGGTCATGATTTCGGTGTTAAGCTCGAATTCGTCGCTCAGCCGATCGAGTTTGGTATTCAATACCGTCATTAGTGTTGCGATCGGTTACCAGCCACCCGTTTCGAGCCAGCGCTCGACCTGATCGAGGTGATCGACACCCCAAAACGGTTCGCCATCGACGATAACCATCGGCGAGCCGAAGATATTGCGTTCGAGAGCCTTATCGGTAACGTCGCGCACCCGTTGTTTGATGACCGGATCTTGCAACGCCGCACCCAGCGCGTCACGGTCGATGCCTCCGGCTTCCGCAATATCGATCACTTCATTCGCATTAGCGATATTCCGTCCCTGTGCAAAGTAGGCGTCATACAAATCACGGGCGAGCTGTTTGGCCGCGCCGGCGTCTTGATCGAGCATCCAATAATACGCACGGCAGGCCGCAATCGTTGCGACCGGGAATGGATCTGGCAACGTAAAGGGCACGTCGTAGAGGCAGGCGGTGCGCTGTAGATCTTGATACGCATATTCATTAACCATCGGATGCTCAACCAGTGGTTTGCGGCCGGTAATCTTGAAACCAGCACCCATAAGATACGGCCGCCACGCGACCTCGCGCCCGTGGCGCGCCCCGATGTCGTCAATGCGATAAGTCGCAATGTAGCCGTAGGGTGATGCAAAATCGAAGAAAAATTCTATTGGAGTCGACATGGCTATATCTCAAATGCGGAATCGGTGAGGTGATCGGTTGATAGACATTCCGTGGCAAACCTGAGCGTCCGCCCGGGATCAGCCGATCAACTCAAACCCCATTGCGGTTGCTTCGCCACCGCCGATACACAGCGCCGCAACGCCGCGCTTCGCCTGCCGTTGGCGTAATGCATTCAGTAACGTAACAATTATGCGTGTACCCGATGCGCCGATGGGGTGCCCGAGGGCACACGCACCGCCGTTTATGTTGACATTATCGTGCGGTAGATTCAGGTCGCGCATCGCGGCCATGGTGACGACTGCAAACGCCTCGTTGATTTCGTACAAATCCACATCGCCGGTTTGCCAATCCAGTTTTTCCAACAGCTGGCGAATCGCGTAAATCGGGGCCGTGGTGAACCAGCCGGGCTCGTCCGCGTAGCTCGCGTGGCCGACTATCCGCGCGATCGGCGTAGCACCGTGTTGCTCGGCTGTGGATTCGTGCATCAATACGAGCGCGGCCGCGCCGTCCGAGATCGAGCTTGAATTCGCCGCGGTTACGGTGCCTGATTCGCGGAACGCGGGTTTGAGTTGCGGAATCTTGTCAAATTTCGCTTTGTGCGGTTGCTCATCGCGCTCGACGGTATGCTCGCTACGACGTGTGGCGATCGTAACGGGTGCGACTTCGGCCGCAAACGCGCCGCTGTCGATTGCGTGCTGCGCGCGCGTTAACGATTGCACCGCAAACGCGTCTTGTGCATCGCGCGTGAATTGATAATGTTGCGCACAATCTTCCGCGTAGGTGCCCATCAGGCGGCCTTTGTCGTACGCGTCCTCGAGGCCATCGACAAACATGTGGTCCAGCATCTGTGCGTGACCCATTCGCAGTCCCGCGCGCGCCTTACCAAGCAGGTAGGGTGCATTGCTCATGCTTTCCATCCCACCCGCGACGACCGCGCGATTGCTGCCGGCTGCGATAGAGTCGCAGGCGAGCATTGCGGTTTTCATGCCGGAGCCGCACATTTTATTGACGGTGGTACAACCCGTGGCTTTTGGGATCCCCGCTGCGAGCGAAGCCTGCCGCGCGGGCGCTTGCCCTTGCCCGGCGGGCAGCACGCACCCCATCAGCACTTCGTCGACGTGCTCCGCTGCGAGTCCCGCGTCGCGTAGCGCACCGCGGATGGCGGTCGCGCCGAGTTGCGGCGCCGTGGCGTCTTTGAGTTCGCCCTGAAAGCCGCCCATCGGGGTGCGGGCGGCGCCTACGACAACAATCGAATCTGTGTTCATACGGTTCTCCAGCGTGAGCGCGTTATTAGCTAAGGGATTAGGCCGTTTCGGCAAACAATTCGCGGCCGATCAGCATGCGCCGAATTTCACTTGTGCCTGCCCCGATTTCGTAAAGTTTCGCATCGCGCAGCAGTCGTCCGGTCGGGTAGTCGTTGATGTAGCCATTGCCACCGAGCGCTTGGATGGCCTCGAGCGCCATCCACGTCGCGCGTTCGGAGGTATAGAGAATAACGCCCGCCGCATCCTTGCGCGTGGTCTCATCGCGGTCGCAGGCCTTCGCGACGCTGTATGCGTACGCCTTGCTCGCATTCATAGTTGTATACATATCCGCGAGTTTGCCCTGCATGAGTTGAAACTCACCGATCGGCGTATCGAACTGTTTGCGTTCGTGTACGTACGGGACCACCGCATCCATGCAGGCCTGCATGATGCCGAGCGGGCCGCCGGATAACACCACGCGTTCATAATCCAACCCGCTCATCAATACTTTCACACCTTCGTTCAGTGTTCCCAGTACGTTTTCTTCGGGAACCTCGCAATTGTCGAACACCAATTCGCACGTATTCGAGCCCCGCATTCCGAGCTTGTCGAGCTTTTGCGCGGTGCTAAATCCCACAAACGTTTTCTCGACCAGAAAGGCAGTAATGCCGCGCGCACCCGCGTCCGCATCGGTCTTGGCATACACCACCAACACATCCGCGTCGGGGCCGTTGGTGATCCACATCTTGTTACCGTTTAATACATAACCGCCGTCTTTCTTGTCGGCCCGAAGGCGCATGCTCACCACGTCGGAACCGGACCCCGGCTCGCTCATTGCGAGCGCGCCGACATGCTCGCCGCTGATCAAATCGGGAAGATAGCGTTGCTTCTGTTGCTCGTTGCCGTTGCGTCGGATCTGATTGACGGCGAGATTCGAATGTGCGCCGTAGGACAAGCCGACCGATGCAGAAGCCCGACTGATTTCTTCCATCGCGACAATGTGCTGTGCATAGCCCATAGCCGCGCCACCGTATTCCTCTTCCACGGTGATGCCGAGCAAGCCCAACGCCCCCATCTTATGCCACAGATCGGCCGGGAACTCGTTATCGCGATCGATGGCGTCGGCGCGCGGCGCGATCTCATCGGTCGCAAATTGCATGACCGATTCCCGTAACAAGTCGGTGGTTTCGCCCAAATCGAAATTCATCGACGGCAAGGCGTTGGCCCTCATGCGCTGTTCTCCATGGACCAACCCACACAAGGATTTGGGTCGCGCAGTTTCATTGTTTGTACAAGCACATTAGCGTTTGCAACATCTTTGCGCACAGCGTGCGTTGTCCATCCTGTTCGACCTCTACCGTCACGTCGCAAATCGCCAACGTGCGCCCCGATTTTACCGCGTGTCCCTGGGCAATTAGCAACTCGCCATGCGCGGGAGCCAGCAGATTGACTTTGTATTCCACTGTCAGCACCCGGCTGTCTTCCGGCATCAGCGAATACGCCGCGTAGCCTCCGGCGGAATCGGCAATCGTGCTGGTAATGCCCGCGTGAAAAAAACCGTCTTGCTGGGTGAGGTCGTCGCGGAAGGGCAGGCGGATTTCGCAGCGCCCCGGTGCGAGTTCGGAGAGTTCGGCGCCGATTAGTTCCATGACCCCTTGCTGGGCAAAGCTGGCCCGGACCCAATCGCCAAAACCCTGCTCAGTTGCCGTCATAGCGGGAGCTCTCAAATACGCCTTCTGGAATATGAGCTTATATAACGTTTACGTAAACGTCAATACGATTTCATCTGAAGACTGCACATAATGTAGCTCCAAATGCTCGGTTAATCCCTCGTGAATTCGGTTCTCGTACGCCTCGTAGCGCGGGTAGAGGCGTCTGCGAAACCTACCGTTAATAATTCTCAATATTCAAAATCCAGAGACCGTGAGCGCCTTCTGTCCTGATGTATAATTTGTGGGTGTCCCGTATTTCCTGATGGCCCGTTAAAACCATTACAGTTCACTATTTACCCAAATTTCCGACTCAAGGGTTGCGCATTAAAATAGAATCTATACTCCGGGGCATCACCCGGTATCGCGATCCTGCCTACCCTCAATCCATGAAGAATTTCGGACTGGCCGTATTGACCGTGACGATCACGGCGATCGTCTCACTCGTCGTGGTGGAATATGTGTTGCTCGGCATGGGCCATCGTCCATGGACCCATTCCCCACTGAGGGAGAACGAGCCGACCATGAACGAGCGCAATTCACGGCTCGGGTGGACGAACAAGCCGGGTCGCTATATCGTGCCGCCGTATGCGGCAGGCGAGAAGAGCACGCTCGTGACGATCCTGGCGAACGGAAGCCGCGCCACCCGAAACAGCCCGGTTTCTGCGACGACGGCGAAGCGGGGCACGATGGTGCTGGTCGGCGGATCGTTCACCCTCGGCGCCGCGGTTTCCGACGACGAAACCTTTGCCTGGAAGCTGCAGCAGGCGTTTCCGGAAGTCGACGTCCTCAACTTCGGTACCGGCGGTTACGGGACCTTCCAGTCACTGTTGCTCCTGGAAGACAAGATTGCCGAACCTCCCGTACCGCGCGCGGTGTTGTACGGATTCATCGAGAATCATGAGCAGCGAAACGTGGCGAGCGCCAACTGGCTCGAAAACCTCGCCCGCTTCTCACACCGCGGTCACGTGTCGGTTCCATACGCAACCCTGGAAGAAAACAGATTGACGCGCCAGGCGTCGGAACACTATCCCGCCTGGCCGCTTCGCGAGCGATTCGCCGTCGTTGCCAGCGTGGAGTTCGCCTATGCCCGATTCATTGCGAAAGCCCGCACCAGGCAAAGTGTGCCCGTCACCAGGGCGCTGCTCGTGGAGATGCATCGGTTGACCCGCTCGCGAGGGATTCCTTTTGTCGTCGCCTTGCTGAATTTCCGAGCCGACACGAGACGAAGGTACATGGATTTCTTTCGCGATCAGGGGATTCCGTACGCCGATTGCGATTTTCCCTTGACCAGGAACGAAGTCGTCGCGGGAGAGTGGGTACACCCGACCGGCAGGGTGCACTCCTATTACGCCGACTGCATCGTTGCGACGGTCAAAGAGATTCTCGAATAGCGACCACCGAAGAAGGATTCGGGGACGTACCCCAGTTTCTCGATAGACCCCATCCACCGGCTCAGATTGGTCAGTTGCACACGCCAGTGGCCATTTTGAGATGCCACCTGTTCGGTTTCCCATTCCAATCGGGGTTACCCGCTTCGATATCGATGCAGAAGGTCCGGGAGAGCTTGAGCCGCGAGGCTTCTACCCAGCCCCGGCGATGTTCATAACTCTTACCCGAATAACAATCGAATCCACACAGAGAGGCGCGGCGGACACAGCGGGACACGCAATGAATAGTAGGGAGTTTGGTCCAGGCAGGAGTCCATTGAAAGTGATCGTGTCAGTCTCTGCTATATTGTCAATCGATGGGTGTCCCGATTTGGAGCCGATTTGGACATGGCACCGATTTGGTCGATTTGGAGCGAAAGCATGGCACAGCGCGGTCGGTCGATGGGGAACCAACTTGCAGAAGCCCTCAACAAGGATTGCTATTGTATTGCTGTCAATCAAGAGGCACTCCACAACAGCCTGAAAGCACATCTCAGAAGCTCAGATCTACCGGAACGACTCCTCGATGCTCACAGCCACCTTTTTGCGGACTCACCAGTATTTTTGGGGCAGGGACACGTCCGACAAATGGAGCAGCTTATTCAGGTCGTAGAGAGAGTAATCAACAACGGGAGCTATCGTGACCGCGTACTCGCTGCTGCTCCCTCCAGCGCCCGGCACGACTTTGGGCCACGAGGCGTCTTCTTCGGCTACGATTTCCATCTTGGAGCAGCTGGCCCGCAGCTGATCGAAATTAACACCAATGCTGGCGGAGTATTGCTGAATCTTTATTTGGCGGCGGCCCAACAAGCGTGTTGTACCGCGGTGATCGGTTTCTTTGGTGGAACGACC
>JAOTWM010000096.1 GCA_029862885.1 Gammaproteobacteria bacterium | reverse complement strand
AAGCGATTTGCCGGGGTCGTTGTCCTTGCGTGCCCATCGAGACACCCATAATACTGGCTATCAGGGGCATTGCTGGGTGGCCTGGATAGACGCGCTGCCAGTTGTTGATACGGCCCGAAAGGTCCGCCAGTTCGGGTGTCTCGCGATGTAATAACGCAAGATCAAGCCAGCCGGATAGATTGCTGTCGTTGGTGGTGGCGCGTAGTGTGCGCAATTCATCCGCATCGATGCGTTGCAATGTGAACCAAAGGCGTTGCTGGTTGTCGCGACGCGATCTGTCGGTCACTAAGTAGGCGCCGCGCTCGGCAAGACTCACAATCGCCTCCGCGTTCCGGTTCAATGTCAAGAATGAGTCGGCGCGGACGCGATATATCTCGGCCGCGGTGTCTGGGTCCAGTTGACCGACAGTGCCCGCGGGTGCAAGTATGCGCAGCGCTTGTTGGTGGTTACCGCCGCGTTGTGCTAGCTGTGCGATAACCAAATTGCGCTGGGTGATGAGGTCCGATGGCAGCGGCCTCGATTCGAGCCGATCGACGATGCGGCGCGCCAGCATAAAGTCTCCGCTGGCGACGAGCCCCGCGGCCGCTTGCAGCAAGTCGCGCTCGCGCTGTGGCGAAACCGCAGATTCTGCGCGGGCTAAATATTCCCACGGGGACACGACCAATTCCGGTTGGGCGACGATCTCCGGTAGCGATTCGTTACCCGCAGGATAGGTTTCGACTTGCGGTGTAGGCGGTCGCTCCTCAACCTCTGCGACGGTTGGTTCGGATTCGACCGGCGGTATTACGATCGGATCGCTCACGCACCCGGCGATCACGGTCGCGGCGACCAGATGGTAACAGCGGCGACGGACTAAGTTGGTGCGTCGCCTGAGCTTGGTTGGAAGTCGCATGGGCTGTGAAAGTATAGCGATTGTGCGTTCTCCTTCAAGGAAATATTAAGGGAATTGCTGCAAAAGTCGTGGACGATCAATTTGGATCCAAAATTTCCATCGCCGTGTCGTCTACGCCCTGTAGGCAACGCTACCGTGTCCATTCTATCGCTCATTACCTACGTCCCTGTAGGCAATAGCCGAGCCATTATTGACCCGGTATTTATTGACATGGGGAGCCTTGATCTTGATCATTTTGAATCCCAACTTGATTCGTCCAGACTTATGCAGAGGTTCCTAAGGTGATCGGCGAGTCAGCAAGCAAAACTCGCGGTTGTTTATTTATTGTAGCCACTCCAATCGGCAACCTGCGCGACGTATCGTACCGCGCCATCGATGTACTCGCGCAAGCTGATCTGGTGTTGGTCGAAGACACGCGCCATAGCCGCCGGCTATTCAATCACTACAAACTCGCCCCGCGTCTGTTATCGCTGCATGAACACAACGAACGGCAACGCATAGCGACCGTCACAACACATATTGATAGCGGTGCTCGTGTGGCTCTGGTCAGCGATGCCGGCACTCCGCTCATCAGCGACCCCGGCTTCGCGCTGGTTAAAGCAATGCGGGATATAGGGATTCAAGTCATACCGATACCCGGCCCTAATGCCGCCATAGCGGCGCTGTCGGTGGCCGGGTTGCCGACCGACCGATTCGCGTTCGAGGGATTTCTACCGGCTCGTGCTCCGGCGCGGCGTGAGTGTCTGGGGCAGTTAGCGAATGAACAACGTACCCTCGTATTTTATGAATCCGGGCGTCGTGTCGCTGCACTGCTCGATGATATCGCGTTGATCTTCGACCCCGATCGCATGCTATCCATTGCGCGGGAGATGACGAAACGATTCGAGGAGTTTTTTACGGGCAACGTGAGTGCGGGACTGGCTTGGTTCGGCGCGCAGTCGCAACGGGCTAAGGGCGAGTTTGTAGTCGTTGTACAAGGCTGCCCACACGATAACCGCGTTGGGCCGCGCGAAACCAAAGTGTTGCGACGGTTGCTTGATTCATTGAGCGTAAAGCAATCAGTGGCGATCGCGGCCGATCTGACCGGTTGCCGCAAGCAGGAGTTATATCGATTGGCATTAACATTGCGCGATGCGGATGACTGAATGATGGGACGCAATGACTTGTATTCAGGGTCGATCCTTCGTATCGTGCGCTCGAGGAGCCGGCCGGACAGCCGCTGGCCCGATTTGGGTTGGAGGAAAGTCCGGACTCCGCAGGGCAGAGTGCCAGGTAATGCCTGGGCGGCGTGAGCCGACGGCCAGTGCCACAGAAAATATACCGCCCGCAGCCGTAGTGGCCGCGGGTAAGGGTGAAATGGTGCGGTAAGAGCGCACCGCGTTGGTGGCAACATCAACGGCACGGTAAACCCCACTCGGAGCAAGACCAAATAGGAATCCATGGGCGTGGCCCGCGCCGGATTCGGGTAGGTCGCACGAGACGCGCGGTGACGCGCGCCCCAGATGAATGGCTGTCACGTTCCGTAACTGCGGATCGATACAGAATCCGGCTTATAGGCCGGCTCCACTCTCAACATCTAGCGGTCAGCTGCCGAACCGATCCCCATATCTTCGAGTACTGTAGTTTTCGTGCCTCACAGCGGGTCTTCACCGGTTTGAATTCCGTGTGGGCAACGAACGTAAATCATTGCCGCTACGACGGATTTTCCTTGACACTGGGAGAATCCGCTCACTATAGTGTCAATTCGTGGGATAATGTGGGAAATACTGGGAAATTCCAGTTATTAGGTGAACTATGTTTCGTGGAGTCAGCGCTCTCAATCTCGATGCCAAAGGGCGATTGGCTATCCCTACAAAGTATCGCGATCCGCTGCTGAATCAATGCGATGGCCGCTTGGTGGTGACGGTTAACCATAGCGAACGTTGCTTATGGATGTATCCATTGCAGGAGTGGGACGAAATCGAAAAAAAAGTAGTCGCGCTACCGAGCCTGGATGCCGCTGCCCAACGACTCAAGCGAATTCTTATTGGTCACGCCAGCGATTGTGAACTCGACCGCAATGGGCGGGTATTGTTGTCCGGTCCATTGCGGGAATTTGCCGATTTGGAAAAACGCGTGGTGTTGATCGGCCAAGGCAATAAATTTGAGATTTGGAACGACTTACTGTGGGCAGCACGGCGTGACGAATGGCTGTCCCACGACCACAACAACGGTCCGTTATCTATCGAACTGGAATCGCTGTCCTTATAGACACGCACGATGCGAAGTCGACAACATCATGCCGGTCGCGCCTGCGGTCAGTTGCAATTCGGCGGCATCGTAGTGTCCGCCAAATGTCACCCTGTCCGTGGTGGTCAATAGTGAACCACTCGCCCAGCGTCGCACCGGAATTATCGACCGGTGTGCAAATTGCTTGTGGGTCGGCCGTCATGACGCGCCGGCCAGCGGCTGACGACTGCTCGTGTCCGCATTGCGGCATGCGCCGGTTATGGTGGCGGAGGTCGTGAAAGCACTGAACATTAGATCCGATGGGATCTATGTCGATGCGACCTACGGTCGCGGTGGCCATACCCGGGCCATTCTCGATTGCCTCGGACCAAGCGGTCGGTTGCTTGCAATCGATCGCGATCCTGAGGCTGCGAAAAGTTATCAGCACGAGTTTGCGGCCGAGACGCGGGCACAGCTTGTGGAGGCGCCATTTTCCGATCTGGAGGCCACATTTCGGGGCCATGAACCTGCGCGGGCGGCGTCCGGCGTGCTGTTCGACTTAGGTGTCTCGTCGCCGCAATTGGATGCGCCGCAACGCGGCTTCAGCTTCTTAAGGGATGGACCACTGGATATGCGAATGGACCCAGGCGCCGGTCGTAGCGCCCAGGAATGGCTCATGGCGGTGGACCAGGACGAACTGGCGGAAATCATTCGGCGCCTCGGGGAGGAGCGATTTGCCCGGCGCATCGCGCGGGCTATTGTGGCTCATCGGGCCAGTGGCGAGTTGAGTTCCACCGGCACACTTGCTGCATTGATCGCGGCCGCGGTACCCAGCCGCGAACCGGGCAAGCATCCGGCGACCCGCACATTTCAAGCGATTCGCATGCATCTGAATGATGAACTGGGCGAACTTGAAGCCGGGCTGCCGCAGGCCATCCGGCTGTTGGAAGACGGTGGTCGGTTAGTGGTCATTAGTTTTCATTCGTTGGAAGACCGCATTGTTAAGCGCGTATTGCGCCGTGCCGCGAAGGGCGATCCGTTTCCACGGCGATTGCCGGTGATGGCGAAGCAAATGCATCCGGTGGTGCGGTTGATTGGTAAACCATTACGGCCGACGGCCAGCGAGATCGGCAGTAACGCACGGGCGCGCAGCGCCATCATGCGCGTCGCCGAGAAGGTGCGACCCGATGCGTAGCGTAGTGGTCGTCATGGCCTTGCTGTTGGTGGTGTCGGCCACTTTTGTCGTGCACGTGCGGCATAAGAACCGATTGGCGTTTCTAGAGCTGCAGGGCTTGCAAAAACAGCGCGACCGGCTGAATGTGGAGTGGGGACAGTTGTTGCTGGAACAAGCCACATGGTCAGTGCATCACCTTGTCGAAAAGAAAGCACGCACTGAACTCGAAATGGTCAACCCCGATCAGACTCAAATCGTTACCCTTGCACTCGATGCTGCAGGCGATGCAAAAGGCCAGTAATAAACATTTATATCCGCTACGCCAGTGGTTGGTGTTGGGATCATTGTTGGCGATGTTCGGTTTGTTGGCGATCCGTTCTGGATACCTGCAATTGTCCGCCAACGATTATTTGCAGGCTCAAGGTGACGCGCGTTACTCGCGAGTTGAGCGAGTCTCTGCGACCCGGGGCATGATCGTCGATCGGCATGGCGAGCCGCTGGCGATCAGTACGCCGGTCGATTCGGTATGGGCGGACCCGGGACAGTTGATTGAAGGCAAGGCACAGTGGCCGCAGCTGGCAAAGCTATTAGATGTGAGCGCGAAGTTCCTAGCGGAGCAGTGGACAAAAAATGCTGACCGGGAGTTTATGTATTTGCGCCGCCATGCGACCCCAGAGTTGGCCGCTAGGATAATGGAATTGCAAGTACCTGGAGTATTTGCGCGGCGCGAATACCGGCGATTTTATCCGACTGGAGCTACCACTGGTCACGTGCTTGGATTTACCGACATCGATGATCAAGGCCAGGAAGGTATTGAGGTTGCGTTCAATCGCATGCTAGCGGGCGAGGACGGCTTGAAACGAGTAATTAAAGACCGACTTGGCCGAATTATTGAAGACGTCGAGAATATTAAACCGGTCGTCGATGGTCAGGATCTGATGCTCAGCATTGATTCCCGAATCCAGCATTTGTTGTACCAACACTTGCGCACCGCAGTTCGCCAACATAAAGCGCGCGGCGCATCGGCCATCGTCCTCGATCCTCACAGCGGGGAATTGTTGGCCATGGTCAATGAACCCGGGTTCAACCCGAACGATCGTCGCCAGTTAAGCAGTTCACGATTTCGAAATCGGGCCGTGACCGATGTGCTCGAGCCCGGTTCGACCGTCAAGCCGTTTACCATAGCGATGGCGTTGGAGCAGGGTAGCGTGAAACCGGCGACGCCAATCGATACCGCGCCAGGAATTCTGCGTGTCGGTAAACACGCGGTTAAGGATACCCACGATTATGGCACGTTGACGGTGTCCCACGTGGTGATGAAGTCTAGCAATGTCGGGGCTGCCAAGATTGCGCTGAAATCCGATGCGCGCAATCTTTATGAATTTTTCCGGGGCGTCGGATTCGGTGTTTCCACCAGCAGTGGATTGCCTGGCGAGGTGGCGGGCACGCTTGCTGATCGTGGTCGCTGGCGTGGCATCGAGCATGCGACGTTAGCGTTCGGATACGGTGTTGCCACCACCCCGTTGCAGCTGGCCCGCGCCTATGGAGTGTTGGCGAACGGCGGACGCATGGTTCCAGTGACGATGTTGAAGCGCCGAGGTGTGGTGCGAGGCCGTCGCGTAATCCCCGAACTTACGGTGCAGGATGTCACTTCGATGCTGGAGCTTGCCGTTAGTGAAGACGGCACCGGTGCGGCGGCACAAGTGCCGCAATACCGAGTGGCCGGAAAGACCGGGACCGTTCACAAACTCACGGCCGAGGGCTACGCGCCGGACCGATATACGTCAATTTTCGCAGGCTATGCGCCGGCCACCGATCCGCGTTTGGTAATGGTGGTTGTCATCGATGACCCACGTGGTGAGCAGCACTACGGCGGAGCCGTGGCCGCGCCGGTATTCTCTAGAGTTATGACCGGCGCGCTACGTCTATTGAACGTTCCGCCGGATCAAGTCACATCCCCAATTGCCGTTGCGGCGACTGGATCGTCTAGCGGACTATGATGGCGCCACCAACCCATACGCAGACTCTGAGCGCGGTGCTCCAAGGTGTAACGCCTGTGGCGGTGACGGATGATCGTGTGGTCACAGGATTGAGCGCAGACAGCCGCCAAATTGCGGTCGGCGCCGTGTTTGTGGCGATGCCTGGAATCGAAACCGATGGCCGTGACTTTATCGGCGCGGCAATCGAAGCTGGGGCGGCGGCCGTAATTTGTGAGGCTCGTGGCTGGCACCCGCAAACCTACTCTGTGCCGGTTTACCCGATCGTGGATTTACGGGGCCGCGTCGGTGTTATGGCAGATCGATTTTTTGGCGCACCCTCGCAACACTTGGTTGTGGTCGGGATAACCGGCACCAACGGTAAAACCACGTGTGCGCATTTGACTGCACAAGCGCTGCAGCAACTCGGCATCGAATGTGGAATTATCGGTACTTTGGGCCGCGGCATGCCTGACGACATGACGGATGCGCCGCTAACGACGCCCGACGCGGTATCGGTGCATGCCGATCTTGCGCAGTTAGCGGCCGCAGGCGCCGCGTTCGCCTGCGTCGAAGTATCGTCCCATGCCTTGGATCAAAATCGTGTAGATGGGGTACGGTTCGGCGCGGCGGTATTCACGAATCTTAGTCATGATCATCTCGACTACCACGGTGACATGCGTCGCTACGGGTGCGCTAAGTCTCGACTGTTTGAGATCGATGGGCTACGACATGCCGTTATCAATCGCGACGATGAACTGGGCGCGGCATTGCTGACTTCAACCTCGGCACAGACGGTATGGAGTTACGGCCAGACGCCGGGCGCCGATGTCTACCCCCAGCACGTCGATCTCGAAAATGACGGCATGCGTTTGAGCGTGCATACCCCAGTGGGTGCGTGTCGCGTGAACACAGGATTGATCGGGCGGTTAAACGTTGCCAACGTGTTGGCCGTAATCACAACATTAATTGCTTTCGACTACGATCGCGACGCGATACAGCGGGCCATCAGTGGGTTGCGGTCCGTACCGGGGCGTATGGAATTGTTCCACGCCCCGGATTTTCCGAATGTGGTCGTGGATTATGCCCACACACCGGATGCGTTGCATCAGGCCCTGACTTCTTTGCGTGAACATCAGCCTCGGCAGTTGTGGTGTGTATTTGGCTGTGGCGGTGACCGCGATCGTGAAAAGCGGCCGCAGATGGGACAAATCGCCTGCCGGTACGCCGACCACATTATTATTACCGACGACAATCCGCGGGATGAGAATCCGGAAGCAATCGTTGCGGAGATTCAATCCGGTATCGATCGGCCGCACCGAGTCGTGCGCAATCGAGTGGACGCAATTCAATCGGCGATCGAATCGGCAATGGCAGACGATATCGTGTTGGTGGCGGGTAAAGGCCATGAGACCCGGCAAACGACCGGTGACCGCACGATTGAGTTGAGCGATCGCAAAGTAACCAGCGCGGCACTAGGGTTGGCGGCGTGATGACGTTACAGGCGGCAGCAGGAATACTTGGTAGCTCCGTACGGGGGGGCGACGTCGAATTTAATGGGGTGTCGATCGATTCCCGTACGACCCGGGAGGGGGACTTGTTTGTCGCCCTGCGCGGCCCTAACTTTGACGGTCATGATTTCGTCACGGCCGCGGTCGAGAACGGCGCCGTGGCCGCATTAATTATAGGTGGGGATAAGGTGCCGGTGCCGTCGCTGACCGTCAAAGACACGTACCGGGCGTTGGGCCAGTTGGCCGCAGATTGGCGCCGTCGATTCGAGCTGCCGGTTATTGCCATTACGGGAAGTAACGGCAAGACCACCGTCAAGCAGATGGTCGGTACGATATTACGGGCGCGCGATGCTGGGGTGGTGGCCGAAGGCAATCTGAACAATCACATCGGCATGCCGCTGACGTTGTTGCGCCTTCGCGATTCGGACCGCTTTGCGGTATTGGAGCTCGGCATGAATCATCCGGGCGAGATTTCTTACCTTACCGCAATCGCTCAGCCGACGATCGCCGTTATTAACAACGCGGCCGCCGCACATTTGCAGGGGTTGGGCAGTATCGGCGGCGTTGCTCGGGCCAAGGGTGAAATTTTTGAAGGTTTGCGGGATGCGGGTATTGCCGTTATCAACATCGATGATCGTCATGCCGCGCTGTGGATGGATTTGACGAGCTCACGGCGCCGTATGACTTTTGGGTTGGATCCGAGCGCCGATGTATCGGCCACTTATTCACTACGGCCCGATGCAAGCGACATGACGATTATTACCCCTGCCGGGCAATTGGAGCTAACCTTGCCGCTGCCGGGTGTACACAACGTGCGCAACGCGCTGGCCGCAACGGCGGCGAGTCTTGCTGCCGGCGCACAGCTCGCGGATATAAAACAAGGTCTGGAGCGCGTGGCGCCGGTTGCGGGTCGTGTCGTATCGCGCCGCGGTATCGGCGGCGCCGCAATCATCGATGATTCCTATAACGCCAACCCGGCTTCGCTGTATGCGGCGCTGGAAGTGCTGGCGGCCCAGTCGGGCGAACGCCTGCTGGTGCTCGGTGACATGAATGAACTCGGTAGCGAGTCCGCCGCGTTGCACACCGAAGCGGGAATTGAGGCGCGGCGCGCGGGTGTCAACGGATTGTACGCGGTGGGCGCGATGAGTCGGCACACGGTCCGTGGTTTTGGCGATGGCGCGCACCACTTTGACAATCAACAAGCCCTCATTGCCGCACTTGAGCCGCGACTGCACGCCGGCGTCACGGCTCTGGTCAAAGGCTCGCGCGGTACACGAATGGAGCGGGTCGTGGCTGCGTTGCTGGCCGACGCGGGCGCCGACCGAGTACGCCACTGATGTTGTTATATCTGTTCGATTATTTAGCGCGAGAGTATACCGTTTTCAACGTATTCCGTTACCTCACATTTCGCGGCATCTGTGGGGTCCTCACCGCACTGTCCATTTGTTTCGTTGTTGGGCCGACCATGATACGTAAACTTGGGCATTATCAGATCGGACAAACGGTGCGCGCGGACGGTCCGCCGACGCACATTGTGAAAGCGGGTACGCCCACCATGGGCGGCATGTTAATTCTCGTCGCAGTGCTCGTGGCCACGTTGCTGTGGGCGGACTTGTCGAATCGTTTCGTGTGGGTCGTGGTGTTTACGTGTACCGCATTCGGCGTGATCGGCTGGGTCGATGACTATCGCAAGCTGGTAAATCGCGATCCGCGTGGGATTGGTGCCAAAGTCAAGTATTTTTGGCAAAGCGTTGCCGGCTTGGCAGGCGCGCTGGCGCTATATTTTTCGGCGCAGTCGCCATTGGAAACGCAACTCATTGTACCGTTTTTTAAGGACGTCGCAATCGGGTTGGGTCCGTGGTTTATCGTGGTGACGTATTTTGTTGTCGTCGGTTCGAGCAATGCGGTGAATCTCACCGATGGGCTCGATGGTTTGGCCATTATGCCGACGGTGTTAGTGGCGGGCGCACTGGGCCTATTCGCCTACCTCACTGGTCACAGTGTCTTTTCCGTCTATTTGGGAATTCCGTATATAGCCGGTTCCGGCGAGGTGCTGGTGTTCTGTGCGGCGTTAGTGGGCGCCGGGTTGGGATTTCTTTGGTTCAATACCTATCCGGCGCAAGTTTTTATGGGCGATATCGGTGCGCTCGCATTAGGTGCGTCTCTCGGTATGGTGGCGGTCGTGGTGCGCCAGGAGATCGTATTGTTCATCATGGGCGGGGTGTTTGTCGTGGAGACGTTATCGGTCATTTTGCAGGTCGTTTCTTTCAAGCTCATCGGCAAACGGATATTTCGAATGGCTCCGCTGCATCATCATTTCGAATTAAAGGGTTGGCCGGAGCCGCGAGTCAGTGTCCGATTCTGGATCATTACACTGATTTTGGTGCTGATCGGACTGGCCACGTTGAAGATTCGATAAGGGCACGAATGGAACTGGCAATCGACATGCAAAGTTCTGTGAACCCAACCCGAACCTTGGTGGTGGGCTTGGGTGCCACTGGTATGTCGTGTGTGCGTTACCTCACTGCCGCTGGTGACAGTGTGCGGGCTGTCGACTCGCGAGCCACACCACCGATGCTATCTGCAATGCAGCAACATTATCCCGATACTCCGCTGCAGCTTGGCGAGTTTGTGCCCGAATGGTTTGTCGACGCGGACCGAATTGTGCTGAGCCCCGGAGTATCCTCGGCAGAACCGGCCATTCTGCAAGCGCGGCAGCACGGCATCGAAGTAATCGGAGATGTGGAACTGTTTGCGCGCGCGGCGCGCGCGCCGATTGTCGCGATTACGGGTTCTAACGGCAAAAGTACGGTTACCGCGTTGCTGGGAGCAATGGGCGACGCGGATGGGTTGAATACAGTCGTGGGCGGAAATATCGGTACGCCGGTGTTGGATTTACTAGCATTGCCGGTGCCGGACCTTTATGTCATCGAGTTATCCAGTTTTCAACTCGAAACGACATTTAGCCTGGCGCCCCTAGCCGCTACGATCCTCAACGTGTCGATGGACCACATGGATCGCTATCCGGACATGGCGCACTACGCCGCGGCGAAACAGCGCATTTGGCATAACGCCGGGCATATCATTATCAACCGCGACGATTCGTTGTGCCGCGATACGATCGTTACTACGACGAACACCTTCGGTGTTGATCCGCCGCCGGGGAAATCCGATTACGGCATGGTCGGGGACTGGTTGATGCATGGCGCGGAGCGTCTGCTTCGAGTAGACGAGTTGCAACTTTCCGGTCGCCACAACGCCGGCAACGTGTTGGCAGCGCTGGCGTTGGCCGCGGCAGCGGGGATAAGCCAGGACACGGCCATAGGTGCCGCCAAGACATTTCCCGGATTACCACATCGTTGCGAGCGGGTGGGGCGGTGGCTCGGGATCGAGTGGATTAACGATTCTAAGGGAACCAACGTCGGTGCAACCATGACCGCGTTGTACGGCATGTCAGCGCCGACCATACTGATCGCGGGTGGACTTGGTAAAGGCGCCGATTTTACGCCGCTCGCCACGGCAATTTCCGCATGCGCCAAACACGTGGTGTTGTTTGGTCGCGATGCCGGTGCAATAGACGCGGTCATTCCACCAAGGATCGCGCGCTCGCGGGTCGCAACGTTGGATCAAGCTGTCGATGCGGCTGCCGCCGTAGCCGGCTCCGGTGATGTGGTGTTGTTTTCACCCGCGTGTTCGAGCTTCGATATGTTCGATAACTACGAACAGCGTGGCGATCAATTCCGGCAAACAGTCGTGGAGCGCTTCACGTGTCCAGCGTAGTGAGCCACGCCGTACTGCGTAGCGAATCGAATGACCGATTCGATTACTGTTTATTGGGCGTGATACTCGCGCTACTGGGTTTCGGGATCGTCATGGTGTACTCCGCCACGGCCATTAACACTGCCGGTGCCGGCGCAACCACGGCGTTACGCCAGCATGTGATCTACGTGGTGTTGGGTTTGATGGCCATGTACGGTGCTTCGCGAATACCCGTCGATTGGTGGTACCGGTCCGGGAAATGGCTGCTGGGCTTGGTGATCTTATTGCTGGCACTGGTGATTATTCCAGCTATCGGTATCGAGGTTAACGGCAGTCGTCGCTGGATTCCTGTCGGTCCAGTGCGCATGCAGCCGGCAGAATTGGCCAAACTCGTTATGGTGATCTACTCAGCGGGCTATTTGACACGCAAACAAGAGTTACTAAAAGAATTTCGCCATGGGGTAGTAGGGATCGGTGTGGTGATCGTGGCAGTAGCGGGCTTGCTATTGCGGGAGCCCGATTTTGGCAGTTTCGTAGTAATCGTAATTACGCTATTCACGATGATGTTTCTGGCTGGCGCGCGGATTTCGCATTTCATGTTGTGCGCGATTATAGGCGCGGCCTCAATGACAGCGCTCACGGTCATGTCGCCGTATCGCATGCAACGCGTGTTAAGTTTTTTGAATCCATGGTCGGATCCGTACGATTCCGGATTTCAGTTATCGCAAGCACTCATCGCATTCGGACGCGGAGAATGGTTCGGTGTGGGGTTAGGTGCGAGCATTCAGAAACTGTTTTATTTGCCGCATGCCCGCAACGACTTTTTATTGGCGGTTATTGGCGAAGAGCTCGGTTTGTTTGGAGTCGTAGCGATATTATTCGCATTCGCAACATTGGTATGGCGTGCGTTTGCGATTGCACGGCGCGCCGAAACCAGAGGCCAATTATTTGCGGCACGTTTGGCACAGGGAGTTGGTTTATTGCTCGGTTATCAGGCGATGATCAACATCGGCGTGAATATGGGCGTGTTGCCCACCAAAGGGTTGACGTTGCCATTTCTCAGTTACGGCGGCAGCAGCCTGGTGATCTGTTGTACGGCTGTCGGGTTATTACTGGCGGTGGATGCGACGACACGTGCTCAACCGAGGCGGTCGCAATGAGTACGATGCTGGTCATGGCAGGCGGCACCGGCGGCCATGTTTATCCGGCACTGGCGGTGGCCGAGTTGCTAAGGCAATGGGGTGTTCGAATTGTCTGGTTAGGTACGCGAAACGGGCTTGAGGCCCGCGTCGTACCAGCCGCCGGTTTTGAAATGGAATGGATTTCGATTCGTGGTGTACGTGGTGCCGGGTGGCGGCGCTGGATGATGATGCCGTTGCGTATGGCAGTTGCGCTTATGCAAGCCGCGCGGGCGGTGTTTCGTCACCGTCCCGACGCGTTGCTCGGTATGGGCGGGTTCGTGTCGGCGCCTGGCGGTTTGGCGGCTTGGCTGTTGCGCCGTCCGCTGCTGATTCATGAATCCAACGCCGTGGCGGGAACCACGAATCGAGTGCTTGCGCGGTTATCGAAATACGCCATGACGGGATTTCCGGGCGTATTACACGGCGCAAAAGTGCACCATGTTGGCAACCCGGTGCGCAGCGCGATCAGTAGCCTGGACGCCCCGCTGCAGCGCTTGGCCGCACGCAGCGGACCCGTGCGTTTATTGGTACTGGGCGGAAGCCGTGGTGCGGCCGCTTTGAATCGTCTGCTCGTGCCCGCACTGCTACGGTTGTCGGCCACACAGCGCCTGCAAGTCTGGCACCAGACCGGTGCGGACGCCGTGCGGCAAGTCCGCACTGGTTATGAGGAAGTCGGTATCGAAGCGCAGGTCGTTGCCTATATTGACGATATGGCAGAAGCCTATGCTTGGGCGGATTTGGCTGTGTGTAGAGCTGGGGCAATGACAGTCTCCGAACTTTCCGCGGCGGGACTCGGGGCGGTACTTATACCTTACCCGTACGCGATCGACGACCATCAAACCGCTAATGCTCGCTACTTGGAGGCGCAAGGCGCAGGCGTGGTGATAGCGGAACACGATTTGAATGCGGATCGGTTCAGCGCGGTGTTGCAGCCATTACTTGCGGACCGGTCGCGAATTGTAGATATGGCGAAATGCGCGCGGCAGCTGGCGCTACCGGATGCCACGCGGCGAGTAGCACAGCTGTGTCTGGATGCGATCAATGCGTGATTACGTCAAACGCGTGCACTTCGTGGGGGTCGGCGGCAGCGGCATGAGCGGGGTTGCGGAAGTGTTGTTGAATCTCGGTTACGAAGTCAGTGGATCCGACCTGCTCGAGTCGGCAACCATTGAGCGGTTGCGAGACGCCGGCGCGCGAATCGATATCGGCCATGCCGCCGGACATATCGAAGGCTGCGATGTAGTCGTCGTTTCCGCCGCGATAGCCGAAGATAATGTTGAGCTGGTCGCAGCAGCGCAGCGTAACGTACCGATGATTCCGCGGGCGGAAATGCTGGGTGAACTCATGCGTTTTCGTCGCGGGATCGCGG
>JAOTWM010000570.1 GCA_029862885.1 Gammaproteobacteria bacterium | reverse complement strand
AGCGGCAAGTTTGGGTCATGACTGAGCACTGCCGGCCAATAGTTGTGGCTCGTGAACGTCTGCGATGCGCAACCCACAGAGGCCGTTGGCCAGACTCCAATTTGGGCATCCCGCACGATAACTTGACCACCGCTGTTGTCTCGAAGATGTTCGCCCCCATAACCTGACAAACTCGTTCAGGGACGTGAGTAGCTCGTGAATGATCCGCATATCGAATCACTCGTCTATGGGGTGGAAGCATCGGCCGATAACATTAGTTACGGCGACCCTCCTCCCGTTGAATTCCAAAACTCTATAGGCCACTTTCGCCTCGAAGACGGAGTGCTGACCGTGGAAATTGCAGAACACTTTGCGGACGCGGAAAGTGCTCGGTATGTAGTGGAACAATACCTTCGTTCTTGGATTGTGCAAACGGACCTAACAGCCAATCCAGGACAGATAGAGTTCAAGTACCAGACTGCCAATGTAATCGACCGCGACCCACCGCCCCCAGGACCGGGAAACGTGATTTCGGCTGTCGGGGCGGCCAGCATGGTAGCCGTGACGTGCAACGCCACGATCAGCATTCAGTGCAATAAGTACCCCGATCCTCCCAGCGAGTTTTCGACCACGTCGGACGTGGAGGTGTTTCACGCTCGCTGGCTCCAATTCAGGAATGGCAAAGAGCCGTTGCAGTCGATGGCCTATTTCATTCTGGACAACTTGGAGAATCGACCTGGTGGACGGAAGACGGTTGCACAACAGTTCGGCATCAGCCGGAAAATCCTCGACAGAATCTCTGTACTGAGTTCGCGCAAAGGCGACGCGTTGACCGCCCGAAAATCGGATCACATGGAGATGACTGGCCAAGAAAACTCTTGGCTGGAGCAAGCGGTAAAGCGCGTCATTCTCCGCGTTGGGGAACACGCGTCTGGGGCAGCACTGACAAAGCTGACAATGGCAGATCTGCCGAATCTGGACTAGTTCCAGTGCGCCGATTCTTGCTTGACCCGACAAATAGTTGTGGAGGGAAGTCTCGCCTAGACGGCGGGTAACCGTGCGCGAATTCAACCGATCGATGCACACGGCAAGTATGGGTAAGAACTGAGCGCTCGACATGCCGGTACGATCAATCTTCATCCTCCAGAGCCGACACTTTCCTGTCCCAAGTAACGTAATTCCATGGGACTACGTTTTCCAAATACGTGATCAGAGGATAAGGCATATCGTCTGCGTCCCGCGTGTTAAGGGCAAGTGACTCAATTCGGGATCTCAGCGCGCCATCGTATTCTCTAGGAATAAATGCCCACGGTTGGACTTTCCAAGACTCCGGGATTCCACAGTCTCTAGCCAGGGAACTGCGCAGGTCTTTCCAGTTCGCATCCCACGCTAGAAGGCGCTTAGAAAGCCCCGACATGGATTTGGAATATGTTACCTCACAAAGGTAAAGCGATTGCTCGCGGACGTTCACAGCCGCGGCATCACAGTACCAATGTCTTCCTTTTTTAGGCTCGTCGAGGTCGAGTTGGATTAAGAGCTCGGAATTAACAAAAGCAGCACGATCGGCAACGAGATACTCTGTCACCACACCCTGAAAGTAGTCCATAAGATTGCCTTTCGCCGTTGCCCATCAACAGCCATTAATTCTATCCTGAAATCAGCCGTTCAGGCGGCTACTCCTGACCCGGACTAGCCGTTTCGTCAAGGTTCTCGAGCGGCCTGTATTGGTTTCAGCTGTTCGCGCAAACCGCTCACCTAGATGGAATGAAGCGAACTTTGATAGACAGCAGAAATCACTAGCAGGATGAGTGGATCAGGAATTTCAGGCCTGCCATCAACCGATGCTCCTGCTTCTTCGATGCCAGCGGTTGGGAAGTCAAGGCGGTAATTAATCGCAATCCCAACGGCGGACGGTTCTTTTTCCCAAACATAAAGCAACTACCGTGAGGTTCGTGCGAGCGCACTCTTCGATCAGTTCTATGCTGTAGCAGGCACATCAGAAAGTGGGGCACGAAGTTTGCCCCCGTTTCCCATCGCAATCCAACTCGTCTTCCCTGAAGGTTGTCTGGCCCCAAGAGGTCGCGGGCACATACGGGAGTGCTGAACATTGGATATACGGTTCGTTGTCTTGCTCGGAACGCTCATGGCCGAGGCGGTGAGTGCGGACTGTTTCGACACCGCTGCCAAGCGCCATCATGTGCCGGCAGATCTCTTGCGGGCCATCGCCTGCGTCGAAAGTAACTACAACCCGCACGCCGTTAATTACAACCGCGATAGCAGTGCCGATTACGGCGTCATGCAGATTAATTCCAGGTGGCTGGTAGAGCTGCGTGGCTTCGGTATTGAGCGCGATCATTTGTGGGACTCGTGCACGAACATTCATGTCGGTGCCTGGGTACTGGCGCAAAAAATTCAGGCGCTCGGATTTACCTGGCGCGCAGTCGGCGCTTACAACGCCGGCCTGAAACAAACACCACAGAGAGAAAGGCTTCGTTATGAATATGCGAAAAAGGTGTACGACGTTTTTGATAATGGCTGCTAGTGGCTTGCTGTTGGCCGCGTGCGCATCGAATCAGCCGAATAAGCTGTCGGTGGCCGTTGACCCGCCCATCGTTGTTGACGGTTATAACGCGCCCTCTGCCGCCGAACTCTACGCACAGCGTTATCAATCCTCTGCCGCGCAGGTCAGCGCCGGTGACGACCATCGCTTCGTGACATGCGAGCAATCGTGTCCGGGCGCGACGCCGAAAACCCCGTTAGCCAATTTAAACGCTGTCGTCGCACGGCGTGCGCAACAAAACCTACAAGCCAACAGGGCACCGATGACCGCCAAGCCATTGGGGGAGATTGATGAACCATTGTCGACGTCGGTGACGGAAAACGCGACGCACATTCGTCGAATTCGTGACGAGCCTGACGATGGCGAACCCGAGCGCAAATGAGTTTTCGGTCTCGACACGTATTGAGGCTGTGCGCGATCCATCGACGCGCCGAAATCCACGTCCTGTAATGGGACATTTTGTAACGTAAAGGAGAGCAACCCATGAAAGATCTTCGCGATCTGATTATCTCGCCGAAGGACGCCGCTCGTCTCCACGACGGGTTTATGTTCATGTTTACCGGCCTGGGCCGCATCGCTCCGCAAATGGCCATTGTCGCTTTCGTGACGATCGCTCTACAAGAGCAGGCGATAGCGGGCACGAGCGCGGGGTTCGATG
>JAOTWM010000569.1 GCA_029862885.1 Gammaproteobacteria bacterium | reverse complement strand
AAGCGGAATCGAGGACGCGAGTTGCTTCATTGACGATCATTACCCGGGGATTTTTTATCAGATTTCGGGCAATGGCCAGTTTTTGTCGTTGCGCAACCGACAGGCGACGTCCGGAAGTACCAACTTCGAAGTCCAGTCCGATTTCGAGAATGTAAAGCTTGAGATCAAGCTCGTCGATAGCGGATTCGACCAGCTGTTGAATTTTAATCGTCGCGTTTGACAGTGTGGTATTGATTTTTCCGAACAGCGCATTGTCCAGCACGCTGCTGGCGGGATTGTAGGTGTCAATGTCAAAAAAGGAGATTTTTTCAAGCATCTCGGACGGGAGGTCCTCCGCAAAGGCTTTCCGGGCCGACAACAGCCGTTTTTCCATCTCGTCCCCAATCAAACCGAGACGGTGTTTTGCGAGTATTAGTCTGAAAGGAAGCTGGAGTAATTGCATGCGTTGTTCTTCACTAAGCGCCGACACCCCACCGCTGGAAAATGCATTAAGAATGACCTGGAAGTTGGGTAGATCATCAGCGCTGATAAAACTGTAGCGATCAAAATATTCGTGGTGGGGTGGTAAATCGTGGAATAACTCCACCATCAGAGAGGCCACTTTTTGTCCCATGTCAACGAACACGTCGTACAGACCAACCTTGTTCAGAACAGCCAGTACGTGCTCGTTCTTACCCAGCGCTTCGATGTCAAACGTGTTATCAACCGGGGTGCCAAACAGAATATTTTCCGCGACCGACGCGTTGCTGTTATAACTGTCGCGGTCCCATGATTCAACTAGCTTTTCAAATTCCTTGGACTTAATCCGTTCCTGGATCAATGCCCTGGCCTGCAGGATACTGCTGGCGAGCTCCGGGTGTTTTTCAGGATCGATGCTGCTGCGAAGGCCGATGGCCAGAATATCGTTTTCAAGACCAGCATCTCTCAACGCCTGCATGGCAGTTTGTAAAAGCCCATGTTGGTTGCCGTCGGGCAGAATTTTCAGATCGAGCCAATCCGCGTTTATATCATGCGGGCTATTTCCGGACAGTTCGGATTCACGGCGTTTGTGTATGGCTTCTTCAGTCTGGGAAACCTCGTCCTGTGGATGATGCTTCAGGCCATAAAAAAGATTGTCCCTGATCGACCCTGACCGTACGTAAGCGTCCTGATCTACATATCCCAGTTGTCGACCCGTAACGTACTCGGGCAAGGCCATCATTTCGATTCCACCTATGGTTAAGGATCCACTGGTTTGCGCCAGTTGTCGCGCGATCAACTTTGCCACGGCGGATTTGGGCCCTTCCGGACTGCCCGTGATCAAGACGTGCTCGTCAATGCCAAAAGCGAATGATGCATTTTCCAGTGATTTATTACCCCCGTCGTCGACGAGGGACAGGTTGGAGGCAACGATTTGCCCGCTCAAGGTCTTTCCTCCCTCAAGGCTTGGTAACATTACGTCTTCGGGAAACATGTTGGGTGGTTCAAAGCGATCTATCAGCAAACGATATTTGATCTTTGCATCCTCCATTCGCTGGTAAAAATCGAGTAGTTCTTTCCATGGCGGGGAGAGATCTTTGTAAGCCGCGAGTACCGCCACCAGGGCTCCGATTGATAACCTTCCGGTAATGACAAGATAACCCCCGATTGAAAAGAAAAAAAATGGCGTAATCTGCGCGAGGAAGTTATTTAAAAATTTGATGAAGAATTTTTTCCTGTAAATTTCAAAACGGATGTCGAAAATCGTGCCAAGACGATGAGAAAAGTCGGCCAGTTCATACTGGCTGGTATCATGTGCATGAATTTCTGCAGATCCCGCCACTGCTTCATTGATGCGTTCTGAAAGTTTGCGCACGTGTTGGACTTTTTCCTTGGCCAGTAAATTGACCTGGCGCTGCAACTTCGGGATTAACCACGCCTGTAACGGGTAAAACGCTATGGCAGCCAAACCCAGTAACAGATCTTGTACGAACATGAAGATCAACGCGGTAACCAGCATGCCTCCCTGAAACGCCGGTAGCGATATCGATTCGCCTACGAACCCACCGAGCGGTTCGGTCTCCGCCGTAACCATTGAGACGATTTCACCTTCGGAAATATTACGAAAATGCAGTAGCGGAAACCGCATCACACTGTTGATTAAAATATAACGCAGGCGACGGGTCATTCGTTCGCCGACGACGCCCCGATATACGTTCAGAAAGTACTTAAATCCGCCGTTAATCAGAACCAGGCACAAAAACGTGCCGCATAAGACTAGCAGGTAATTAATCTGTGCCAGTTCATATCCCAGTACTGTTTTTGGAAATTCTGTATAGTTACCGCTAATCGCTTCGTTGACTATGATCTTGGGCAAATCGAGCGAGTAATAGTAGAAGGGGTAGGATGCTATGGTTATCAACACAAGTGCTACTTGCTGCTTTTTGGTATGCTGGAAGATGAATCCGAATATGCCTTTGTCCACGCTCTGCCCTCTGACTCTCTCGAGTTTTATGTTTGGCTGGTCTTTATTTTTCGGCTGAGGATGGAAGGCATGCGAAAAATACCGACAAGCATCCCCCCTCTTTGTAAATAGTGTACCAACAAACTGAAATCTGGCGACAACTTGTTCGGTACGGCGTACTGCCGGCTCGTAACTGACGCTGCCCGAAAATAAAACCCATGCCCGGGTGACATTGTCAGCTACTCTTGCACCAGCGAGATATCTGGTTGTAACAGCACAGGTAGCCCCGTAGCGGATATGCAAAACTGCCGACAGGTTCCCGGGCGCAATTTGTGAAGCTCTTTCCCGGTCATATCCCATCCTGTGGCTAATGCGGTTACCGCTCGAATAACGCCCCGATGCGTTACCGCGCCTACCGGATAATTCAGGTTGCCAACAAATTCCAGCCAGGGCTTTATGCGATCCTGAACCATGCGTGGGCTTTCGCCACCGGGTGGATAGAAATCCAGGCCAAGAGACTCGTTTTGCGTCATCGATTCGCCATACCTGTCGCGCAAGTTGCAGAGGCTTTCGCCTTCCCATTCCCCCCAGCTCATTTCAATCAGACGGTCGTCCGCTTTACACCGAATACCCAGAATTGAAGCAGTTTGCCGTGCTCGCAATAGTGGACTTGAAAACCACCGCGCCTTACGCATGTCATCGGGAAGAATCCATGCCTCTGCGCTGGACCGACCGGATTCACTGATAGAAATATCGCTTCGGCCCTGTATAAGTCCCTG
>JAOTWM010000568.1 GCA_029862885.1 Gammaproteobacteria bacterium | reverse complement strand
GTACAGAATCTTCGCGCTGCAATTCCGGAGGCACGCATTATTATTGTCTTGCGAAGACAGGATGCTCTCGCGCGATCGTTGTATCGGCAGTATCTTAAGCGCGGGGGCACAGCGAAGGTTGGAAGATTCTACGGTGAGGACAAAAAGCATCCTGCACTGATGTCACGTAATCGATTTCGTTACTCGACCTACTTAGATTTGTTGAAGGGGTCTTTCCCAATGGGTCTCAAAGTACTCTTGTTTGAGGATTTCATCACAAATCAATCTGAATTTATTCGGGAGCTTTGTGAGTTCGTTGGTGTTGAGTCACCAGCAATCGACCTGAAAATCGAAAATGCGACAAAACTGGGTCCGATTGGCACTGAAATGTCACGGTGGGCTAACTATTTCTTTCGCAGCATGTTGAACCGAGGGCCCTTGCCAGCAATGCCGATGAAGAGGTTTGGTCGCTGGCAGCTGGTCAGTCCTGTCGAGTACTTCCATGACTTCTGGCCTGGGAGCGGTCGGCCAAGTAAAGGTATAGCGAAAGTTTGCAGCCAAATCCTAAGCCAGGTGGCGGACGATAACAGACTGGTGGCAAGTCGCTACGGGCTTGATCTCGAGAAGCACCGTTACTTCTGAGACGAACTCAAGTCGAGCTGCACACACAGGCCCCGCGCCCTGCTGCGAGCCGCTTTCGACATTTGTCCTTGGACAATATTTGATTTTTCTCTCACATTATGTGAACAACGACCGGTGCGTTCCGGCCGTCCGTGCTAAGAACGATTTTAGATCGGATGTAGAAGGCGGGAGCTCAGTGTCCAGGTTGATCGGTATTTGTTCGAGGCGCGGTTGTATTGATGACGAAGTCATACGAGATATCAATCGTCTGAATACGTATCTGGCGCAGCCTGGTATTGTGGCGCGTGCACCTTTGTTATCCCATCGAGGCAGTGTTTGCGTTGCGGTTCTGGACCCGGGTGCAAATACAGAGGTTTGCGGCACTGCGGCCTGCCTTGGGATAAAGCGTGATCCTGACTGGTCAAAGCCGAATGATGCGTCTCCTGATGGGTCGTATTGTTTGATCAGGGCGGATAACGAGCTATTCCAGCTCGTCACAGACCCGACGGGTTCACGCTCGATCTGGTATCTGCTGACAGACGATTATTGCATCGCATCGACGTCGCAACGGGCCATAGTCGCGCTGACGAAAGCGTTCCATCCTAACCTCGATGCCGCGACATGGATGCTGACGGCGGGAGCGCTTGGACCGGGACATTCGTGGGACAGGCGCGTACGAATGGTACCGCCGAACTCGGTCGTTACTCTGGAACAAGAATCATGGACACTGCACACCGATCACCAGCCCTATGAGTATGAAGACAAAAAGGAACCTGATGAAATCCACGAGCAGCGACTGCGAGCTGCCTTGGACGAAGTGTTCGAGGAGGTCAGTGGCTATTCTGGTGATTGGCTGATTCCTCTGTCTGGCGGAACGGATAGCAGAGCGATTCTGCTGTGGTTACGTGAGCCCGCGCGGTTTCACTATGTGACATGGGGCTCTGATGCGTCGTTCGACAACGATGCCAGTGATACCGGTGTCGCCGGACAACTCGCGAGTCACTTCGGGCTCGATCATCACTATGTTCACTTGAAAGACCGGATTTCAGATCCGGAAGTCTTCTTCAGTAAGTTTCTTGCTGCCGGCGAAGGCCGCATCAACGATCTTTCGGGCTATCTGGAAGAGTTTGGATTTTGGGAGGCACTGCATCAAAAGCAATGTCCGGGCATTCTTCGCGGCGATCAGGTGTTTGGTGGGTATAGTCCTCGGAACCCGTCGGCAGCAAGAAAGTCCGTTGGGCTGGTCATGATGGACGATCTGCCGGCGCGGTACGGATCGCTGAGCGCTTTGTTTCCGGCTCAGCGATACCCGGAACATATGAATCACAGACCCGACGAGAGCCTGGATACGTGGCGTTGTCGCCTGCTAGTCGGCTATCGGGCGCCTGTTGTACGGGCCGCCCTGAACGAGATCAAATGTGCCTATACCGACGTTGTGAATCCGTTACAGTTTCGGCCGATCATTGACGTCGTGCTGCGAATGCCGGATCGCCTCAGGACAAACAAACATCTATTTGCACGCGTGGTGACCACACGCTGTCCGTCAATTCCGTTCGCGAAAAATGCCGCAATCAGATCGCTGAAGCAGATTCTCTCGGACCGAATGGTAGGCGAGTTTCTGATGGACGAGATCGCGGCAATCAGTAGTGACAAATACCTGCCAAAGCAGTGGCTTCAGGAAATACGGACACTGTACGAGTCAGAGTATTGCAATGGCAACAAGAAGACTTTCTTAACACCGGTGTGGTCTGGACTCGACCGAGTACGCGGGAAGATTGACAAGCGCCTCGGCGTTACAAAACTGGATGCCTCAAAGCTAATGTTGCGCACGTATCTTGTCGTAGCATCCGGGCGCATGCTAGACCAGGACGCGCTGCAGCTGCAATCCGGCGATCGGCACACCGCCTTGATCGGAACCGACCGGTCCGGCGGCGACTCCGCCCAGGCTCCCGTGAACTCCGGTTTCACTGATTCATGAATTGCGTTGGATGAATCCCTGGCAATTACCGGCGAAGCGATCTCCTCGGATTAACCGACAGCTGTAATCTATTGATATTAAATATATTTTTTCGCGGTGCCATGCATCGGTCCAGCTTTTACATGTATGCATTAATTGGAGTTACGCTGGTCGGGTTCCTATTACGTATCCATGCGCTTGGCGATCTGGGCTTTCGTTGGGATGAGGATCTAACGTCGATTGCCGTACAGGCGATCAACCAAAACGGCTATCCGCTGCTGCCGAGCGGCATGGTGTACCCCCGTTTTCTTCCATTACAGTATTTACTTGCCGGCTGGACGTCGTTATTTGGGTTCAGTGAATTCAGTATTCGCTTTCCAATCGCTGTATTTGGAACCGCCCTAATTCCGGTCACTTACATAATCGCGAAGGACCTGGTTAACACGAAAGTAGCACTGATTGCCGCAACCTTCATTGCGTTGGACTTCTGGCAGGTTGAGTTGGCAAGAACGGCTAGAATGTATGCGCCTTTCTATCTCTTTTTCGCGGTTTACACTATATCAGTGTATCGTGGCTTGTTATGGCGCAGGCGGCCATGGAAATACGCTATTCTACCGCTGGGCCTTCTGGCCATATCATTACACGATATCGG
>JAOTWM010000566.1 GCA_029862885.1 Gammaproteobacteria bacterium | reverse complement strand
CAATTGCCATTTGGCGCCACCCATGGCGCATGTCTGCCGGCCGGTCATGCCCAGATCACCGAGCAGTGCAATAGGTGTAAATGGCAACTCGGCCAAGGCGTCCAGGTTTATTGGCGTCAGTCGCGGATGGAAACGCCCCAGAAATCGAAAGAACCGATTGTCATGTATCCATTTGGCGTGCAGTCTGCGCCGTCGCCACATTTTGTACGCGGTCACATACCATTGATAACCTCCAAATAACTCATCCGCCCCATGGCCTGCGAGCACGGCTTTAAATCCATCTTTTTGCATCGTTTCTGCCACTGTCAATTCGGCAATATTCTGAGGAAAATTATTGGGCTGGTCACTTGCATACACCGCCTGCGGCCATAACCGATAGTAGTTCTCCAAATCGACTGTTACCGAGCGCAGCTCAACATCCAGATGTCTGCAAACACTCTGTGCGCGCTCAACCTCGGATTCTTGCACACCCTCGATGTCTGCTATGTAGGCAACGATGTCCGGCTTGTGATCCCTAGCGAAGGCGGTAATTAGGCTGGAGTCGAGTCCGCCGCTGCACATGGTTGCGAGTGGCGCGTCGCTGAGTAAATGCATTTGCACGCTGGCGTCTAAGCGCTCCTCGAAGCGCTGCAGTTGCATCGAAAAGTCTTCGTTGGCGCCATCCAGAATGCGTTGCGGTTGTAGATCGCGCAGCACGTCAAAATAATAGAATGTCTGATCCTTACTATTGACTTTGAGGAGTGTTCCGGGCAATAACGACTCTATCTTTTCAAATGGCGTCCATGTCCCGTCGAGCCACTCCCAAACGATCTGGGTAACAAGTGTATGCATATCCGGACGGCTCACCACCTCCGGGTGCCGCAAAACTGCCTTGATTTCGGAGCCGAACACAAAGCCGCTGTCTGTTCGGGCGACATACAACGGCTTGATGCCTAATCGGTCCCTTCCTAGCCAGAGCGTTTGATCGCGCAGGTCATAATATGCGAAAGCAAACATACCATTGAATTGCTCGACACATTGCTCTGGCCCCCAATGATGCAGTGCGTAAAGCACCACTTCTGTGTCCGTTTGGCTGCGAAAACGTATTCCCGATTCTTCCAGGCGATGGCGCAGTGTCTGGAAATTGTAGACCTCGCCATTGTAGGCAATGACTCCCTGCCCGTCGGCCGTGACCATCGGCTGATGGCCAAGTTTGCTCAGGTCCAGAATGCTCAGGCGCGCGTGGCCCAGCCCAACCGGACCCTGTGCCCAGGTACCGCGATCATCTGGACCGCGGTGTGCAATCCTATCCAGCATGGACTCCACTACCGATACTTCAACTGTACCGGTACGTCTGAAGTTACCTACGATGCCGCACATGATAATGGATGCAATGCCGGGTGAATCAATGGAAAGTCTTTAGAGTAAGCAAGAGGAAAAAATAGATGTGAGAAAGAATTGGATTTTTTTCCATCAGGTTATTAATTCATATTTCACGCTGTATGATAGCATTCGCGCCGAATAGTCAGCAGTAAGTATTGTCTTCAATGCAGGATTACATAAAAAGGCTCGGTTGACTCAGGCTTGAAACATCACTTAGGTGCAATGATGTTTCAGTCCCTGTGCCCGTGCTCCACCATGTTGGCGATCTATATCCTGCTGATTGATTCTATGATGATTTACCCTGTTGATCTTCAATCTTCCTGAAACAAATTGCAGAATGAAAATAGCCCCCGGCCGGGACCGGCCGGGGGCTATTATTTGGTTACAGATACTGCTTACACAATCGGCAGCGAGACATACTCTTCCCGATTGCACAAGTGGCTAGTCAGTCACAGTTGCGGGATCCCGTCATTCTGTCCACCACCGCCGATGCGCGGATCTTGTCCGCCACCACCAATAAAGATATTTCGCATGGTGCCTACCTCCATTTCAGTTATTGCTTATCCATCCGTTGAGTTGCCGGCTGCTACGGCCCTTTCGACCGGTTGTCCTTAGCTTTCACCTTACTCCCGACCGCGGGTCATGGCAACTGACACTATACGGCAGCTATCGGATACCACCTAAACGCCCGTAAAATAAAGACTTATGCAATTTTGCGCTGGTTAGCAAGAAATTCAATTACTTGTTAGTTACATTCGATAAAAAACAATCTCACTCCACACCAAACTGTGCGCATACCAGTTATGACTCTATTCATAATCATCTAGCCGCCATGCCAAGTATCAACCTTAATGCACACCTTGTTCGTTCTCAGGAAATCCAGGAGAACACATTACGCCGTCCACCGGGAAGGGATCGTTATTTCAACCAGTTTATCCTGGGTCCGGCGTTTGCCGATCAGCTGGCAGACTGGCAGCGGATCTCCGTCGGGAAAGGACTGAAACTCACCGCCCATCCCGACCTCGCCTGTACCCAGGTGAAGAATGGCAACCGTGAGCTGACGCTGATCGGGCACCTCTTGGATCCTCTCGCTCCGGATACGACCAACGAAGATATTGTGCGAGCACTTCTTCACCACTTCACGAGCCGCGATGCCCTAATCGAGGCAACAAATCGCTTCGGCGGTCGCTGGCTGCTAGTCGCCACAAGCGCAGAAGAATCATTTCTTTTCCACGATGCCCTGGGGCAACGCCAGGCCTTTTATACCGATCCAGTTGCTTCGGGCACTATGTGGGTCATGTCGCAGGCGGGAATTGCCAGCGAGATGTTGTCGCTTACGCCAGATGAAACTGCGCTGGATTACCTGGACACACAGACTTTTCGCCGGACATTTGAGGCCCGGTTTCCTGCCGCGGCATCAACGTTCAAGGGCCTGAAGCACTTGCTGCCAAATCACTGGCTCAATCTCAGCACGGGGAAAAGCGCTCGCTTCTGGCCATCAGCTCCCCTGGAGCCCCTGACTCCCGAAATAGCTATCGACCGCGTTTGCACCCTGATGTCCGGCCAGATCCGTGCGGCGGTGGCACGTTTTGACATTGCACTTTCGCTGACTGCCGGTTTCGACAGCCGACTGGTGCTCGCGACCGCAAGAGAGGTATCAAATCGTGTTTGCATTATGACTTTACGACAGGGAAGAATGCCCGATCATTTCCCGGACATTGAGATTTCTGCACGGCTCCTCAAACGGCTCGGGCTGTCGCACGAGGTGATTCATGCCACATCGACCATGACACCCGAGTTCAGTTTGGCGTTCAAGCAAAACGTTTATCTGGCGCACGACCACTACGGACACG
>JAOTWM010000567.1 GCA_029862885.1 Gammaproteobacteria bacterium | reverse complement strand
GGGTACACTCGGCGAACGTTCGAGACCATCTTGAGAAACCCCTTCATATCAAACCACGGAAACGGATCTTTCTGATTCCACTGATCGTTGGGTACGTCGCTTAACCTGATAAAAACGAGGCCGAGCGGCTTGGTCCCCGAAAACGTCTTCGGATGGTCTTTCTCATGCAAGGCTTTGCCATCTCGCATCAAAACGACGCGAAACTTGTAGTCGCCGGCTTTCTGTATCGCAGATTGGGGGACATGAAAATGGCCGACGGACTCCCTAGTACTGTAGTTGTAATCGAAATGCTGAAAGTCGATCGCTTTGCCACTCGAACTCCCGGGTTCAATCACCGACACCGTCGCTTTGTCTCGACCCGGATGACCAAAAAGGCCTTTGATCCTGGCGAACACCAGCGTGTCCTTGCCAACGACAAACGGATACGATTTGAGACCCTGGGTCAGCTCCACGGCGTCAACTTTCAGGGTACCGGCCGCGTCGAAAACGGTGAAGTCACCGGTGTTGGTAGAGCCGTTCGGCGTCTTGACCTGAATGGGCCCGGTTTTCGCTCCCGGAGGCACGCGGACCCAGAGCTCACCGGTGTCGGTCGCGGAGAAGATCCTCAGCGTGTTGTTTCCATAATCGACGGTGTAGATCGTCTTTTTGGCGTCCAGGGCCCGCAGATGAGCTTTGGCACCCGCGGCCTTGAGGTCGATTTCGGCGATCTGCTCAAACGAATTGTCGAGTTTGGCAATGAGACCATCGCCCACCTGAACCAATATGTCACGCTGCTCGTCGACGACGATTCGCTCCGGTACGAGGTAGAACGGATAGCCGAGATCCTGGATCTTGCGCATGCCCAGGTAAAGGCCGAGATAGTTGTACTTGTAGACTCTCTTAGTCCCTCGATCTGATAGATAAACCATCGAAGCCGGGTAGCCATAGAAATCCAAAGCCAGCCCCTCGAGCTGAGAGAACGGCTTTATCGTGGGTCCACTGAGTGCGTAAATATGCTTACCGGTCTGATCGAATTTGACGAACAAGGAGCTACCGTCGATCACGTAGACCGCGCCGGCCTTGTCTACGGCCAGATCACGTGGATACTTTAATTCTTTTTGTCCAATAGACGTGATGATAGCGCCGGTTTTGTCGAACACGACAACCCGACCTTCATCTTTCTTGATCACGTCTGCGACGTAGATGTTGCCTTTTTGACCGACCGCAACACTCAACGGCGCCGTGAGGTCTCCCTTGCCAATCATGCGCACAAAGTTGCCACCGCTATTGAAGACTTCAATGCGCTTGTTCATTTGATTGGCAACGTAGATATTGCCGCTGGCACCGTCGATCGCAACATCATTCGGTTTGTCCAGGCCCCCACCGCCGGTTCCTGGATATCCGATCGTTGAGGAAAACTTGTAGGCGCTACCCTTGGAAACCGCCCACTCTACTTTGGCTTGCACGGTCTGGGATTTCGAGGAATCGGTGAAGCGGACCACATTCTTGCTGAGCGTGGAGTCGAAGCCGGTTCCCCTGATCTTCACTAGCGTACCATTTCCGGAGTTGGTTCCAGCCCACCCGCCGGTTGGGGAAAACGAATTGACGACGACGGCTGCCTGCGCCGGGAGAGCCATGAGCACCGAGGACAATCCAATAGCAATAACAAGCCCGGACCAGCTCATACCGCGCGTCGAGGGCATCATGGTGCGCCACCAGCTTAACAATTCCAAATTCAAATTTTAATTTATCCAATGCCGTATCACGTTGACCTAAATCACGGAAAAGACATCCATCTCTCCCGGTCCCTGCTACATTTGCCATAAACGTAGCGGTGATCTGGACCAGGGCAGGTTGCCATAGAAGCGGAACTGCGTAGATCGGCGCCCGGCCTGGTTCAAAACTGCATTTCGATCCGTTCGTCGAATAGTCCCGCAAAATCCCCGCACCTGGTTGGGGCTGGTTTTATCTATCGGGCGTCGTCATTATGAGGGCGACAAAAGAAAGCCGTAAAATCCTGTTTTCATTAAATTAATTTGGGACGCCCGTCGCTCAAGCTTCCCTATTCTGCAAGACCCACTCCCGCAAAAGTCCCGCAAGGAATCGAAACAAAATTTGATGAACAAAGGTTCTTTCGGCACCACAACAGCAGTTCGATGCGCATACAGACTTAGGCGGACGACAATAGAGCCGACGGCTTCACTGCTTCAATTGGGGAATTCTTGTAATCACGTACGTTTCTAGTTGCAATCACGTCGGCCTTACAAGCCAGTGCCGCGGCGACCTGCATCGCATCTTCGAAGTCTCTTAGCTGCAGGCGTGCCGCTACCAGCAAATCCGACGTAGTGGTCGTGGCGACCGAGACAAACTTCACCAGATCCACCACGAAAGCTTTTGTCGACACGTGACCGTGACTTGGCCGAACAAGATAATAAAAGTTTGCAATACTGTGCCAAGCGACATGCCCCTGGCCGGGTTCCTGCTCCAGGGCGTCGAGAAGTGCTGCCGCCGGCTCAGCATGAGGAGTCCTGTCGAGCGCAACGTCGATCAGCACATCTGTATCGAGTAGTACGATCACAGATATTTCTTAGACAGCTGCCGGTAGCGCTCGTCTTTGCGATCCGCCGGGCGAAATTTACCGCGCCAGCGTATCGAAAATGCGCGTCGATCCTTGGTCGTTGCCTTGCGCAACGAATTCTCCACGAGTTCCGACAGAGACATATTCTGCGAACGGGCGTAGCGCTTCGCTTTAGGCAGCAAATCCTCATCCAGCGTGAGAGTGACTTTGGCTTTCATCTTGTAACACGTATACGTATGATAAATAGTAGTATACGTATTTTCTTATAAGAATCAATTCATTCCAACCTTGTGCTTCGCTTATGGCCGCGAGGGGACCTACGCCACGTATCCTGGAAAATGTTTCGCGCGCCACTGCGGACGCCAGTCAGTAGTGACGCGCAACCGAGGGCGATGTGCCGCGCAAAGCGTAGAGCGCTTTTGCGCGGCGCAGGTAACGGTGTATCACCGGCTCGGCCGTCGCAGCCGGCCCGCCGGGGGCTGCTCCGACTCCGTCGGTATGGAAGGCGCGGGTACGGTGCGGCTTGCGCCAGTCTTATTTGGTAACGGGAACTTCTCTTCTCCGCGGACACTACCGAGATCTTTTTAGGAGCGCCCTTTTTATTCCAGCAGGCGTCGCATCTAGGGTCCGGCACGCTGCTTGCCCGCGCTAGCTGCCG
>JAOTWM010000095.1 GCA_029862885.1 Gammaproteobacteria bacterium | reverse complement strand
GTCCACCCGTGACCATTTATCGGCGATGGTAAATAAACAACACGGGAGCCGCAATATGTATCTAACAATCCTTTAATTGCCCCGCTGTTTCCAAACCGGGAAAGCTCGTAATCGTGGCCTCCATTTCCAAGCGGGGCAACCAATAACAATCCGTCATCGCGCACCGCATCGCAGCGCGCTTCATGGCTGCTACGGAAGCGGGAATCACAATTTTCGCGTATGGCCTATTATATATAAAACGGTGTGGCCCATTTATGTCACAGAGCAGATTTCTCAATCCAATCGAACTTCAGTTTCACGGCAAATCTAGCGAATATTTTCGTATCTGGATCGTCAATATCCTGCTGACCATTCTAACACTCGGCATTTACTCTGCCTGGGCCAAGGTTCGTAACAAGCAATACTTCTACGGCAACACCACCCTGGATGGTTCACCATTCGAATACACGGCGAACCCTGTTACGATTTTGAAAGGACGCCTAGTCGTGGTGGCTATACTTGCAATTTACACGGCAGTCGTTAGTTACTATCCAGCCGCCGAGTTCGCTTTCGTTTTAATATTCATAATTAGTCTGCCTTGGCTGATTATGCGCGGCCTCATGTTTAATGCACGTTACTCCTCATATCGGAACTTGAATTTTGCATTCGAGAAGAACTTTGGACGTGCGGTCAAAACAATTCTTGGTTTAGGTCTTATGGTCCCACTATCACTCGGGCTGTTCTATCCCTATTACATGCATGCAATTCAACGTTATCGTGTCGATAACCATAGTTTCGGACAACTTTCGTTTCGATTGCTGCCTTCAATAAAGGCGTTTTATAAATATTATTTACTCGGAATTTCAATATTAGTTATTGGGATTGTCGTCATATTCTTTATATTTCGAGGCGCTATGGAAGCTATACAAACCATTGCAAGCGCCGATCCCGAGACTTCGCCTGACATACCGCCGGCAATTACGAATACACTATTTGCAATCGCGTTTCTCTACGGCATCCTTTATTTTTTCGTTCAGGCATACATTCGTGCAAACATTTTTAATGTAGTCTGGTCAAATACTTCTTTAAACAATGCATCGACACCTGCGTCAGCCGAATCGTCCGTCCCCATAGTGACGTTCAGCGCCACGTTACTCACGTGGAAATTATTCATGATTTATCTTACCAATACGATTGCTATCATCGTAAGTATTGGCTTGCTCATTCCATGGACTAAAATACGGCTCGCTAGGTATCGCATCGACCAACTCACTGTGTCGTCGATCGCGAACCTTGAAACTATTACCGCTGTCGAGCGTAAGACCGAAGGCGCCATCGGTAGTGAAATGGGGGATATTCTCGATGTGGATATCGGTTTATGATTGAATTTGACGCCATCTGTTACGATGGCGTACATCCGATGGGAGAGCCTGTCTCAATACGAGTGACCGACAACGGCCGGGCGACCGTAGTTGGGCTCGAAACCTCGTTTGCCTGCGATTGGATGGATATCGAAGTGACGAGTCAACTCGGCCAGATGACGCGCAGCTTGAAATTTCCGAATGGCGCGAAGTGCGAATCGCGTGCGCACAATGCTATAAACCACCTACAAGATCAATTTACGCGATCGACCTTCGGCAAGACTCTGCATGCACTTGAATCGCACTGGCACTACGTACTGGTTGCAACCATTATCGTCATTGCCGTTACCTGGGGAATGATTATCTATGGAATTCCGAGCCTCGCCAACCGTGTTGCATTAGCCGTGCCGGCCAGCGTCGATGAACATTTGTCCGAAGGGTCCCTTGAATTGCTAGATCAACACATCCTGAACGCATCGGAACTTGACAAAAATCACAAACAGCGATTGCAAAACAAATTTGCGGCTATGGCGGACAGTTCCAACGATGCGCATGACTATCGATTATTGTTCAGACGCGGCGTAGGTCCCAACGCGTTTGCATTACCGTCGGGTCACATCGTGGTGACCGACGAACTGATTGAGCTCGCCGACCACGACGAGGAAGTGTTAGCGGTACTTGCACACGAAATCGGCCATGTTGTGTATAAGCATGGACTGCGCTCGGTACTACAAAGTTCGGCGGTAGCGTTATTGTTAACCGCAGTAACCGGAGATATCGGCTCCGCCAGCGGTTTTGCCGCGGCGATGCCGATAATATTACTGGAGACCAATTATTCGCGTAAGTTCGAGCGCGAGGCAGATCAGTATGCGTTTGATTACATGCAGGCGCATGACTTCGATACTAAGCATTTTGCGACGATTCTGAAAAAAATTACGAAGGACGATAGCAACGACGAATCAGTATTTACTTATTTGTCGACTCATCCGTCAACATCTGACCGGACACGTCGCTTCACGGAGTCTAGCCATACTGGCAATTAGCACTCTATCAAGGTGATATTGATGGAGTACTAGCAGTGCCGGGCCCTTTCGGGGCATCGATCGGCGTTTCATCAAACAACTGATGGTGACTCGATCGACGACTGGAATTACAGGTGGCCCGGATAATTCACGAAGACGGACGATGAACCAAGAAAATTGTCAATTCTTGAACGGTTTATGGTGCGGAGTCTCCGCACACTTTGTCCTGTTCGAATGCAGGATAAATCCGCGTTAGATGCGCATTCCCGTCCAGTTTCGAGCACTTAAGTCCGACAACTACCGACGCTATTGGCTGGGTTCGCTGGCTTCGATCGGCGGTACACAACTGCTAATCCTCGGCAAGGGTTGGTTGGTGTTCGAGCTCAGCGGCTCGCCGTTCTACCTCGGATTGCTGGGAGCGGCCTCGGCGGTGCCGTCGATTCTTGTAACTCTGTTCGGCGGGATACTCGCCGACCGGGTCGACAAGCGTCGGCTGTTGATGATCACCTCCCTGTCGACTGCCGCACTACTTCTACTGCTGGCGGTCCTGGACGCAACCGAAGTGGTCGCAGTATGGCACGTGATTGCTATCGCGGCGCTAATCTCGTTGATCTCAGGGCTCGATTGGCCGGCACGACTAGCGCTATACCCAACCCTCATCGAACGCGAACAAATGATGAGCGCGGTGGCATTAAACTCGATGCTCTGGCAAGGCACGCGGATGATCCTTCCGGCTATCGGCGGGGTGGTGATCGCAATCAGCGATACCTCGGTCATATTCGCCGCGGCGGCGTTGGGATTCGGGTTTATGTTCTACGTGCTCACATCACTGGACGTGAAACACGTGGCACGGAAACAAGGCAAGCGTCTTGTCGAATTTCTGGAGGGCCTGCGCTTTATCGCAGACCACCAATTATTTGCTTCACTTATTTTGTTAACGATGACCGGGATGTTCTTCGGCACGTCGTTCATTCAACTCATGCCCGTGTTTGCCGATTTGCTGGGCAGTAGCGAAAAAGGGTACGGTGCCCTGATATCCGCATCCGGGATCGGATCGATCACCGGCACGCTGGTGGTGAGTGCATTTCAAAGAGCGACCCGACTCGGTTGGATTCTGCTCGTCGGCATGACGCTGTCGACCTGCACCCTGTTAAGCCTCGGTCTCGTCACCCACCTCGCGGCTTCAATCCCGAGCGCCTTCTATATTGCGCTGGGGCTCATGTACGTCATCGGTTTTTTCAACTCCACCTTCTTCATCAGTTCAATGACCGCTATGCAACTGCGCGTACCGGAAGGACTCCGCGGCCGTGTCATGAGCATCCACAGCATCTCATTTAATATGATTTCGCTGGGCGCTCTTGTGGGCGGTGCAGTAGCTGCCGCTTCGACTCTGCCCACGGCCGTCGCCGCCGGTGGGTCGTTGGTACTATGCGCCATCGTCTGGATCGCAATGACCAAATCGGAAATTCGAAATCTGAATGGCAAAGAGTTGGAATTAGACAGATGAGCCGGAATCGAAACCCCGTCGAGACCTTCTAGCTCCACCAAAACCGGATACGGATAAATTCTCCCCATGACACAATCATTAAGTGACTTACCCCATCAGCGATTTGGCCAGAAGTTCGATGTCACTGCTGACTTCAAACTCAGTGACACCCTATCGACTTTGCTATTGCATCGAAGCTGCCGGCATTACCGTCACAAAACCGTATCGGACGACGTGGTACGAACCCTACTTGCCGCGGCATTCTCAGCGCCGTCCAAATCGGATCTACAGCAGGTGAGTGTAATTAGAATTACCGACCAGGCTAAGCTCAACAGGCTTGCGCGACATAATCATGAGGTCGGTTGGATAGCGGATGCGCCGGAGTTTATGGTGTGGTGTGGCGATAATCGGCGGATACGCACGCTTTCAAAATGGAAACAACACGATTTTGCGAACGATCATCTTGATGCGTTCATGAACGCAGCCGTAGATGTCGGCATTGCCCTGCAGTCCTTTATCTCTGCCGCCGAATCGATCGGGCTCGGTTGTTGCCGTGTGAGCCAAATTCGTGACGACATCGAGTTTCTGTCCAAGGAATTGGCACTGCCAAATTGGGTCTTCCCGGTCGCCGGGTTATGTGTTGGCTGGCCTGTTAAACCGGAAAAAATCAGTATACGATTGCCCCTTGAGATAACCGTGCACGACAATATATATAATGACAGCCGTTTGATTGATGAAACCACGGAATACGATATTCGTCGCGAACAAGCGGACCCAACCGAACCCGCGCAGCAGCGGCTAAGGAATAAATACGGTGTCACGGAGCGATACGGCTGGCCTGAAGACAAAACACGGCAGTACGCCGAACCGATGCGCACCGATTTCGGCGCTTATATTCGAAAACAAGGATTTGATCTTGCGTAGTTGTCCCCGGCTACAGGCTGTAATTGCCGAGCGGATCGGGCCATCCGTGGGATTCATCGAATTGCCTTCGATCGTTATCGATAAGCTTTTGTGCATCGACCCACTAATCGCGTGAATTGCGCGTTTCTATTGTCAAAATGGGGGTTATAATTCCTATCTGTTCGACGACACACTAACAATAACTTCGCGCTTGAATGGTGATCGCTGTAGAGTGTTGATTTAACGATTTGCTGCTTGGTGGCGAACTGACTTTATTCCGATGCCGGTTTCAGAAGTTGTTTTCGTCCTAGTGATTTTGTTAGGCATTGCGATGCTGGTTACCGGCATCTGCCGCAAGTTGCCTGTTCCCTTTACTGTGGTGTTAGTCGTTATTGGCGTGTTGTTGAGCGATCTGGCCGAGCGATGGACGCCGTTGGAGCCATTGCGGCATTTCCAACTCAGTCCAGAAATAATGCTGTTTATCTTCTTACCAGCGCTCATTTTCGAGTCGGGCTTTGCCCTGGATGCGCGGCAGATGACCAAGGATTTGCCGGCCATCCTAATACTGGCCATTCCCGCAATGCTCATGTCTACATTCATTGTCGGATTAGGTGTGTGGTGGGCGATGGACACCAGATTGATCGTCGCACTGATATTCGGAGCATTGATTTCGGCCACCGACCCGGTTGCGGTGGTGGCGCTGTTCAAGGAACTCGGCGCACCCAATCGGCTGAATGTGCTGGTGGAAGGCGAATCATTGCTCAACGACGCGACGGCAATCGTTGCCTTCTCCATACTACTCGGTATCGCTGTTGGGGGCGGCGGGATCGGCTGGTCCGACGCCGATAACGTGATCGCGGAATTTATCCGGGTATTTATCGGCGGAGCACTGTTTGGCAGCGTACTGGGGTTTGTAGCCTGCGAACTGCTGTACCGGATGCGCAGCAACGTCACGGTAATTTTGACTACCTCCATCATTATCGCCTATGCGAGTTTTGTGGTGGCTGAGCACGTCCTTCATGTGTCAGGGGTTATGGCCGTCGTTGGGTCGGCAGTCGCGCTAAGACTTTTTGGTATGTCGCGGTTTCGCCAAGACGCCACACACTCGATAAGTGAGACATGGGAGGTCATCGCGCTTTCCTGTAACTCGCTGTTGTTTCTAATGGTTGGATTGTCGGTTAATACCGAGGATATCGCATCGCGAATAGGGCCGGTGCTGATTGCTATCGGCTTGGTACTAATTGCCCGGGCGATGTCGGTATATAGCCTGGTTCCATTGACCATCAAGTGGTTTCGACTGCCACACGTGAGTAGGGCGGAACGCCACATCATGTGGTGGGGCGGCCTGAAAGGAGGGCTGGCCATAGCGGTCGTGCTATCCATTCCCAGCGACCTGCCCGAGCGGCAGTTTTTGTTCGATATGACAATTGGCGTCGTATTATTTACGTTGTTAATCAGCGCACCGACCATCCGCCCCTTGATGGAACGACTGGGGATGGACAAGCTTTCGGAGGCAGAGAGTCTGGAACTTAGAAGCTCACTCAGCAACGCCAGAAGCAAGTCGCAGTCCTATCTGTCGAAGCTAATGCAAAGCAAAGTGGTCCCCAAAAATGCAGTGACTCCGCTGTCAACCGAAATTCGATTAGCGTTCGCCATGGGTACGTTCGATCAGGATAGCGAGAAACATGACGATGACGAGTATTTAGCCTTATTGTGTGCCTACCGTACCGAGCGCGAGGAACTCAAAACCCTCTATGAAACCAGCTATATCAGCCAGTACATCTATCTGGATATGCTCAACAGGCTCTACGACATGCGCGAAACACTGCGCTTGGGAGACAGCGAACTCGACAGCCACAGAGAGAGCAGTCAACAGAGTTTTTTCCAGAATATGGAGGGGTCGTTTTTGCGCAAAACCCGCGAACTACGCTGGTTTTCAAGGGTCCTGTCTAAATATCAGGGAATGCGCATGATCCAGCAGTTACAACGCAATCTGGCGCATGTGCTGATGTGCGATAGCGTGACCGCAATGTTGGATAAACATGATGAGCTGGACAAGGAAGCCAGAAAACGAGTCAGGTCCATCTACAAGGAAAGGAAAAAACACTACCGCAGACAGCTAAAGCTTGCGAAGAAAAAATTTCCCAGTTTCTACCGTCGCTATATAGAACGATTGGCCACACGATCGATTATCAACAGTGGTTGGAACCACGTGAAGGCAGAGTTTCAGCATGATGATCTGGGCACCAAGTGTTTCCTCACAATCCAGCGCAGGGTACAAGAGAAACTGGCTCATATCAGTGTCTTGGAGCCCACTGTATCGAGTGACGAAGATACTGTTGCCGACATGCTCGACGACGTGGAGTTATTCGACGATTTATCAGATCAGGACCGCAGCTACCTGGAAAAAAATGCCTCTTCGATCACCTTTCTCCCGGGAGACGTGATAATCGGTGCGTACGAAAAAGGAGACAATTTTTACGTGATATACCATGGCAAAGCTTCAGTCGTGCGCACCGACGCTCTAAGTTACTCCCATCGGGTGGCGGACTTGAGCGATGGCGACATCATGGGCGAATCGTCACTGTTGGCCGAGTATGAGAGCGGCCGACACTACAGATCCGCCACCATCACCGCCGAGACACCCTGCACCGTGCTCAAAATTGCGATGCGACCGATGTTAACGCTCTTGAAAAAGTATCCGGAGATCAAGAATGCCATACAGGAGATTCATGACGCGCGGGGAGCCGACCGCGCGCCGAAAATCACTGACGATTAATTGTCGTCGATTCGGTGACGCCCATCAAAGTTTTTCGGTGATGACCACGTTGAGAATCGGCAACAGCAAACACTGTTGAAAGGCCAGTCCAATGTGCGATTCTACGGCCCCCGCTGGCCGCAGGCTGTGGTTGCCTATTGAATTGGCCTGTCCACGGGAGTCATAAGTTTATCTTTGATTATTAAGGATTAATTCTTGGGTCCTCTATCTCTGGCTCACCTGGATGCGCGTCTCTAGCATCAGATAGGGGTTATATTTCCGATCGCAAGGACATCAACAACGTCGACGATTTCATGAAGGCTGCCAAGGCAAAGGGCGGGGATTGGATTATGGCTGGCACGGGCAAGGCTTCCGAGGACAATCTGCTCACGGACTTCCTGAACACCGCCTATGACCTCAACATGAAGTACGTTCCCTACAAGAGCGGCGGTAAGGTGGCCAAGGAACTGGCGGGCAACAATGCCGAATCGACCGTGAATAATCCGTCCGAGCAGCTCGGCTTCTTCGAAGCCGGCAATACCAAGCCGTTGGCCGCATTCACACCGGAACGCCTGCCGATGTTCAAAGACACGCCAACATTCGGCGAGCTTGGGCAGGGTATGGTTTATTTCATGCAGCGCACCGTGATCGGCGCGCCGGGCATGAGCGCCGATGCGGCCGCCTATTACACCGATCTATTTACGCGGGTATCTAATTCGGCGGAATGGCAAGAGTATCGTGCGAAAAAGAGCCTGCAGGGTGATCTGCTCACTGGACCGGGGCTGATGGATTACTGGATAAACGAACGGGACATTCACAGAAAGATGCTGATCAAGATGGGCGCTATTTCCGGCTAATTACCGACGTTTAGTAAAAGACGTTACGCAACAAGTACCGTAAGATAATCGGGGAAGGACTCTGGTCATGACGGTACGCGTCGCCGAACTCACGATGGCCATCCGGATGGGGGTCTTTCCCCTTTATCTTATGTACAAGAGCGCCGAACTGCCCATCGGCTGGATCACAGACGAAGGGCCCGGCGGCGGCGCATGGCCGTTCTGGCTTTTCGTCATGATGCTGCTTTCGTGCATTGGCATCATCGCCAAATGGGGGGCTAAAGAAGAACAAAGTCGCGGTGTCCGAGGAATCCTATATCGAGCACGACGTGCTGATCTTAGTGGGACAGGTTGCTATCGCTTTGATAGTGACAGTCGCTCTGTTTAGCTGGATCGGTGTATACGGCGAATTGCCGTTGTTTCTGATCTTTTATCTGCGTTTTATCGGCAACCGTTCGTGGAGGATGTCGATTTTGTTCGCTGTTCTGGTTCCCATCATCACGTTTTTCTTTTTTGAGATCACGCCGAAGATTACGTTGCCGAAAGGGGTCACCTAACCCCTGTTCTATACGCTCTATAAAATATTTTTGTAACGATATCCTGACCGAATCGGGTCGAATATCCGCGGGGGAGCATTTATTACGATGATCCTGAGTTCATTCTGAAAGGCGGACGATGGCTGAAATTCTTCAACTTCTGCCGGCCGGTTTTGGGATCGCGCTGCAACCGCAGAATCCCATGTTGATCATTGCAGGCTGCGCGCTCAGCTTATTCATTGGCGCCATGCCGGGGTTAGGTTCAGTCAACGGTGTCGCGATACTTCTGCCTCTCACTTTTCTCGTGCCACCGACTGGTGCCGTCATATTTCTGGCTGCGATCTATTACGGCGCGATGTACGGCGGCGCCATCTCGTCGATCATACTGGGAATTCCCGGTTCACCGACAACGGCTATTATTCTTGGTGGCATGGTGATCTGAGGCCTCGAGCCCGGGCCACGCCTGTTTGTCGATAATCAGGCATTCGTCTGGGGTCTGATCGCCAGCCTGTATGCAGCGAACTTGTTTGCGGTAATTCTCAATATGACATTCATCCCGTCGATCATCTGGGTGTTGAAGTTTCCGTTCACGATTCTAGCGCCATTGATATTCGTGCTGTGCCTCATCGGCGGATACGCACCGACCCAGAACCTGCACGATGTCTGGTTAATGCTGATATTCGGAATATTCGGATACTTGATGCGCAAGCTCGATTACCCGCTCGCACCCGCGGTGCTCGCAATCGTACTCGGCCCGCTGTCAGAGCCCGCGCTTCGACAGTCGTTGCTGATTAGCAGCGCGTCATTCTCCATCTTTTTCACCCGCACCTACGCCGGGCTCATTATGGTGACCGCTATCCTCCTGCTGCTATTGCCCGCGACAAAACCGATCATGCGGCGCCTTAGAAAGTAGAAATTGGAAAATTAAGAAGGCTGTCCAGAGATCCCGTCCAAGTTCCAGCTCCCGAGTCTTGATCCGCGCGGTTCTTCGACAGGCAGGGCGCGAGAAGATCTATGACTGTGCCACGTCACGAATGGCGCTCGCCCCCTACCGCTCGAATTGATCAAACCGCACAGGACTCTCCCGCGGAAATGTGCGCATTCGCCTTCGGAGAAATTGCAGTGCTAACCAATACTCTATACGTTGCTGACCAGTGACTGACCCGGATATTTCACGAAGGCGGATCCTATACCAGAAATCTGTTCAATATTTGAAACGGTTACGCCATGTTTTAGGGTACGGGGCCTGCGCACAGTTTGTCCTGTTCGAATTCAGGAAAAATCGGGCGTCGTATTCGGCACGATCCTCCTTGATCCATAGCTACGGCTATGCATCCGCGGACGATCGTACCGACTCCTTAGCCCAATTTCCTCTGAAGTCCGAACCATTCATGCAATATGCGGGCTAAGGTCCTTTGTCAACACCTTGCCGAAGGACGCAAGAGCGGTTAGGAACGACGACGGTGAAGGAACAGGAAGTCCACGCAAGGCACCTGACTTCAATCGTTCCAGCAGCACTCGCCGCAATTGGCATTGCGGTGCGTCGCATCGAGGCTAGGCGCACAGGTTGTGTGCGACGAGTGAGCCTACCGAAACGGCTACGCGTTAGCGAAAGGAATCACTCCTGGTACGAGCCACTTCTCCCACATCTCATCAACCTTTCCCTGGAAGTAGGCGATGTCTTCTTCGGCAAGGTGGGCGAAGCGACCCTGCCTTAACAAGTATTCGCGAACCGGCTTACGCTTGAACGCTCCGCTAGCGATATGCTTGCTCTTGCCGTACATCTTGACTTTGCCCTCTTCGACCTCGTAGAGAGGCCAGATGCCGGTCTCGACCGCAAGCTCACCGATTTCATGAGAATACTTCGGATCGTAATCCCAGCCTTTGGGGCAAGGATCGAGCGAGTGGATGAACGTCGGCCCGCCGATGGTCAATGCCCTGCGCACTTTGTTCATCGTGTCGATAGCGTTTCCAGCGGAAACGGTCGCGACATACTTGCAGTCAGGATGGCCCGCCGCCAACATTGCTGCCGTGTTCTTTTTCCAGCGCCGGTGCATGATGCGCTGCACCTTGCCCGGCGGGCTGAACGTGGAGTTGGCGCCGTACGGAGATGAACCCGACACCTGGATGTCGGTATTGGCGTATGACTCGTTGTCGTACATGAAGATCAACAAATTGTAATGGGTGTGCTGGAGTGCGGCCGATATGGCTGAGAGCCCCATATCGGCGCCGCCGCCATCGCCGCAAAAGGAGATGACGTTGATTGGCTCCTCCTCCATCTTACCCTTGCGCATCATTGCCCTCAGAGCCGCGACGGTGCCGGTGGCAGCGGAGCCCGAGGACCCGAGCTGGGTGTGCATCCAGGGCACCACCCACGGGGTGGAGTAGTAGGTGGTGTTGGCCACGTACATACAGCCTGTGGCGCCGAGGATGATCGAGCGCGGGCCGGCCGCCTTGGCCATGAGCTTCATGACAAGGGCCGACTCACACCCCTGGCAGGTGCGGTGACCCGAGGTGAAATACTCCTCGCGGGCGACTTTCTTGATGCCCTTCCAGCGGTCGAGGACCTGGGTTGAAACGAAGTCACTTAAGGCTACAGTAGTTTCTTGCATGATGGCTACTCCCTCACTCCGATCCAATAAGTATCTTGATCGTCAATGTCGCCGCCGCTCGCGGCGTCCAACACCTTGTTGGTGATATCGATGACATTGTCGGTGCTTACTTCACGTCCGCCCAGACCGGCAATGAATGAAACGATCCCAGGTCGGTTCACCATGGGGTACAGGGCGGAACGCAGATCGTTGGCGAGCACGCCACTGAAGAAGCTCGAGCCGAAACTATAATCGCGATCGATCACGCCTACGGCTTGCACCCCGGACAACGCCTCCTGCAGCTCGATGGTCGGGAACGGGCGGAACCACCTAACCCGAACAAAGCCGACCTTTTTGCCTTGCTCCCGCATCTTGCGGACCGCGACTTTCACCGGCATGGCCAAAGTGCCCATTCCCACCAGGGCGACCTCGGCGTCCTCCATCATGTAACGCTCGATGAAGGGCTCGCCGCCGCGCCCGAACTGGGCGTTGAAATCATCGTACGCCTCGATAATGACGTCACGCGCACGGCGCGCCGCCATGTCGCTCTGCCGACGGATCTCCATCACCCAGTCTTCGTTGGCCTGGGGGGCAATCGTGATCGGGTTGTCCGGATGTAACTGTTTTTCTGCCCGGTCATAAGGCGGCAGGAAGCCGTCCACCATGTCCTGGCCAGGCACGTTGACAATCGCCTGTGAGTGGGTGAGGAACGCACCGTCACAGCTGATCGCACAGGGAAGGAAGACGCGCTTGTCTTCGGCCACGCGATAGGCGATCAGCGCCGTGTCCAACGCCTCCTGGGCCGTTGCCACCCAAGCGAGCATCCAGCCTAAGTCTCGCACCGCGAGCGCGTCGTTGTGTTCAACGCCGAAGGCGCCGGGATCGTCGAGCGCCCTATTGCCGACCATGGCAACCATCGGCAAACGCAGGCCGGCCGTGACCGCAAGCGCCTCGAAGGCGTAGAGCCAGCCGACACCACTCGAGCCACAGAAAACACGAGCCCCCACCGCGGACGCGTGTTTGACGATCTCGAACTGTGAGTGCTCGCTCTCGGCAACGATGTATTCGCAGTCGAACTCCCCATCGGCGATCAGTTGCGATACGTATTGCATAACGGTGTCGTAGGGTCGGATCGGGTATGCCGTGATCACGTCGACATCGGCAAGTCGGACCGCATGCGCGACTGCTTCACTGCCGCTGATCAACTCCTCCGATCCACCACGCGGTGCGCGGGCGGCCGCGACATTTACTTTCTTCGCAGTAGCTGTCTTAGGAGGGTTCATTGGCTATCTCCTCTGCGTATTGGCCCACGTGGTGAAAGCCGTGGCTACGGGCGGGCGGTTCCGAAATTTTTTCCGACAGCCACCCCGAGTAACTTTCCTTGTCTTCGATCCATAATTCCCACTGGCTATCGTTATCGGTGAAGGCTTCCTCGTTGACCATGGTAATACACTGGCTTACCGGACAGACGGCCTCACACACGCCACATCCACAGCAAGCCTCCATGTTGGCATCATAGAAGCCGTCGGGCGTGATGTCGAAACAAGAGTCCGGACACTGCAGCCAACAGATTTTACACTGGGTACAGGTGTCGAAGTTGACGACCGGCCGCATGGTGCGCGTCGAGAACTTCTTGAAAGTGGGGTTGCGTGTGGGGACGTAACCACCATCGCGGCCGGGAACCTCTTGCTGCCCGGCTATGCCACGAATCACCAGGCCCTCTTCCATCTCGGTCCAGCCCGGCATTTCGAACTCGAAGGGCACTTCATCGTTGCCCTGATTGGCGCCAACCGAAACCGACTCGACCAAGTCGTAGGCCTTCTTCGCAGACGTCGCCTTCAGGCGATCGTCGATCGTCGCCAGGATGGAATCCAGGCTCACTATGTGTGGGGCGACCTTGGCCAGTGCCCCGAGCAAGCGTACGTCGGTGTGGTCGTCCTTGTACACCCATAACCCCGAGAAACTGGCCGTGCCTTTGACGATGGCAAGGTTGTAAGGCATACCCTTGCGATGGATCTCGCCAATCAGGTGATTGACCGAGCGGGTCGAGGGAATCAAAAGCGTGCCGCCTTCCTTGAGCAGCTTGTTGATCGGTTGCAGACCGTACCAGGCCCAGCACTCGACACCTTTGCACAACGTGTCGTCCGCGGCAATGGTCACATCATTGTTGTCGGGCTCGTACCGCGACAGATGCTCTTCCATCTCCTCTTCGGTATCGGCAACTACGGCGAACTGCTTAGCAGGGATACCATTACGTTCAGGTGAGTCACTGTAGCGTCCGAACGCGATGCCGATCTTGCCCTCATTTTTAGCGGCAAAAACAATTCCGCGGCAGATGTTCTTGGCGAGAGTCTTTTGAAAAATGCCGCGGTAGACGACCTCTACGGATCCGGTACTCATAGCACATACCTCCCGTTGATCTCCAAGATAAGAGTGTGAGCATAACAATCCGGTGCGTTGTTGGCCACCCACATATTCGAGGCACTTGGTCACATGGTGCGCCGCACAATACCCAGCTGTGGCGGGCGCGCAATGACTCGCAAGTTAAGGCTGCACCGCTTCCGGTGGTGCACCGCCGAAAGCGGCGTGGCGATTGTGGGCGCCCGTCTACTGGGCGTGGTCGAGTACTGCCAGCATCTCTTCCAGACGGGTGAACTTCTCTCTTGGCTTGCCGTTGGTTTTGCCTTGTCGCACCT
>JAOTWM010000094.1 GCA_029862885.1 Gammaproteobacteria bacterium | reverse complement strand
GCAAGGCCCAGTGAGATCACCCAGCAACTGGGGGTGGTTTGACCGGGGCGCCACGATGGCGAATGGTGACCCAGGCCACCTCTGGGAAGCGGGTTGTAGACGACGCAGTGAAAATATCCTATGCCCTGCAGTAATCGAGAACATAGCGGAATCGAAAATGGAACCATGTTGCGCTAGAATGAAAAACGTTTCGATATTTAGCTTCGATAACGACCATATAATATTTGCTCCATTTCAAAGAAACAGGCAAGGACGCTGCCTGGGTCGCGCCGAACTGCCGCTGACTAGATTTAATAGCGGCATGCCGCCTGAACCGGTATCACTGCATACCACTCACTGACCGGCTCGTCATCTCGTATGTATCGCGTGTATCAATACGCCATGCGTTAACCATTACTTACCGCTGTATCGAAGACCCGGCGGTCACCGAACAGATCCTGGATCACATCCAGCACCGCAACAAAACCGTGCAAGCCAACATCCACCCGACCCGGGCGCCACCACATCACAGCACGCAATAACCCGTCTTCTCACACCGTCAACGCCGGGACGCGATGCTCAACTGAGCATCGTACCAATTGATTCGTCCGCCATTCCGGCAGAAACTAAGATTCGATTCATTCTCAGCCGCCCCATGCAATCGCGGCGCAAAACCCGGTTTCTGCGGCCGGTTTCCGCAGCCATATTGGCCGGTTGACGGGCTCGGTTCATCGTGACTCGACCCCCAACATGGATTTTATTCGTCTTATACTCGATCAAAAGCGGTTGACTCATAACTTCCTCGGCAGGGTGGCGAAAAGCGTCCTGCGCCGCTCGCGCATTCCGATACTGATTGTTCCCGTACCGTAAGGAGGGAAAAGGGTATTTTGGTCGCTAGCGGTGAATCGAGAGTCGATTCGTGGGCGATTTGCCTGCAACCAACTTGTCAGGTGTTCCAAAGTGGCGCTCGTGCACTGACGTACTTGCACACGCGTAGCGCCATACCCGCCGTTTTTTGTTTCTGTTTTGGACTCAGGCGCCTTCACGTGATTCTAAAAGCGATTCATGGTTCAATGGCCGGACGGTTCCTGCGTTTTCTATGAACCGTCGACGTCATGTCAGAGAACGTTCACAATCGCGGCGAACAAACACACAAAGAGGCAATGGTGGCCAAAGAACTCCATGTGCTAACAGCAAAGACCGACGATACGAGCAGCCTACGTGCAGCCCACGAGTTTGAGTGTATGGTGTCAGAGATCGCGGCGTCGCTGGTCAACGTACTGCATTCCGAAATCGACAAACTCATAGAACAGAAACTAGGGCTGGTCGCTGAGTTCTTGGGCACGCATTTAGGAACACTACTTTTGCTCAATGAACAGACGCAACGCTACGAGGTGACTCATCAGTGGAAAAGCGCCATTGCTAAGGATGAAGTGAACTTTCGTGGCGTGAAGGTGGATCAATCATATCCGTGGCTGGCGCAGCAGCTTCGGGATCGCCACCAGCTGACTATCTCCAGTTTGGATGAATTCTCAGATCAAGCCAAAGCTGAACGGGAGAGCTGCGAACGCCTCGGGATTCGATCTGTGCTGTGGGCCCCGTTCGATGTTTCTGAGCTTCCAAAAGGTTTCATCGCTATTAACTCCTTAGTGGATGAAATCGCATGGAATGATCTGATCGTCCAACGAATGCGTCTTGTCGGTGAAATTTTAGGTCATGCCCTTTCTCACCACAAAGCAGCGCGACAGATTGAGAAGCACCAACAGTTCGAGAGGTTGCTAGCGGAACTGTCGACTACTTTCATTAGTTTACCCGTCGCTGAGATTGACGGACAGATCAACGACTCACTGCGAATCATCGGTGAAGTCATGGAAGTAGATCGGATTTTTCTTAACCAATTCTCGAAGGATAAAAGCGAATTCCGAGTCACACATATGTGGACGGCGGACGGTGTGCCCCGGGACGGTTTTGTGTTTGATGTGGACTTGGGTGAATACGCGCTCTGGTACACCAAGAAAATGTTGAGCGGGAAGCCCCTGATTTTCTCGTCTGTGAACGAAATCCCGAAAGAAGCCGTTAACGAACGGGAGTATGTCAAGCAAACGGGTATCAAGTCCTCAGCTATTGTGCCGTTGACGGTTAATGAATCCGTCTTCGGAAACTTTGGTTTTGACATGATTCACAACGAGAGGCAATGGTCGGAGTCGCTACTACGGCAGCTGCAGCTGGCCAGCGATATTTTCGGCAACGCCCTCAAACGCAAGGAGGCAGATCAAAATCTCCATGCGGCGTATGCCGAGATCAGCCAATTACAAGAACGCCTCGCGGCCGAGAACGTCGTGTTGCGTGAGAAAATTGCGCTCCACGGCCCGTACTCGCAGATTATCGGTGTCAGCGATCCTATCAAGCAGGTGCTCGCTCAGACGAAACGGGTGGCCCCAACGAACGCAACCGTATTGCTGCTCGGCGAGACCGGGACCGGTAAAGAATTGCTGGCCCACGAAATACACGAACTGAGCCTACGCAAAGACCGGCCGATGATCACGGTAAACTGTGCGGCGCTGCCGGCGTCGTTGGTCGAGGCCGAGTTGTTCGGCCGCGAGAAAGGGGCTTACACCGGAGCGATGGATAGACAGATTGGGCGATTTGAGATCGCGGACGGGTCTACGATTTTCCTTGATGAAATCGGAGAGCTGTCCACCGACCTGCAAATGAAATTCTTACGAGTACTGCAGGAAGGCGAGGTTGAGAGGCTCGGTAGTGCTAAGACCATCAACGTAGACGTGCGCGTCATCGCTGCTAGCAATCGAGACCTCATTCGCGCCATGGAAGACGGCGAATTCCGAGAGGACCTCTTCTACCGGTTGAATGTGTTTCCGATAACGGTACCATCACTGCGCGATCGCGTTGACGACATCGCGCCAATGGTGACGATCTTCGTCAAACAATTCGGAGCGCGGATGGGTAAACGCATCGAGCACATCTCCAAGGATACAATGAGTAAGCTCGAAAGCTATCCGTGGCCCGGCAATGTGCGTGAGCTCAAAAATGTGCTTGAGCGTGCGGTTATTCTCGCAACGGATTCAACGCTACGGGTCGATTTGCCTCAAACCCGGTCATCGCCACCTGACTGGTCGATGAGCTTCGCGGAAGCTGAAAGACACAATATCCTGCGAGCCTTAGAGAAGACGAATTGGCAAATCGGCGGTAGCGGGGGCGCTGCTGATATGCTCGGATTAAAACGTACGACTCTCCGATCAAAAATGAACAAGCTCGGCATCATTAAACCGCGATAGAAATTGGGGTCTGAATTGAATTCGGACCCCATCTGTTCTCGTGCTGAATAATGCGCTTAGGGACCGCCAAGGTGGCTCTCTATTGAAAAAATCAGCAAAGCGTATTGTGGTGACGTGACATCGTCGCGCTGACGACATTCCGTCATTTCCGCCCTCCTTAATTCTTTCTTTGCATTCTACTCTTCCATCAAAAATGGTCATTGCAATTAATGAGTTAGCGCCGATGTCGGCTTATCTAACTGCACTGGCACGGTTTCTGCATTGATATACGTGAGTGCCTGGATATCAGTGGATATCAGTGGATATCAGGGCCGCGGGAGGCGGTGATGTTTCGCTAGCGAGTGGATGATCGGGTCGGTGCAGCACAAAACCTGCGGCTTCGCATGACCACTGAGAAACCTAACTCACATTATCTCCAGTCTTTTCCAATATTCGATCGGAGGACATAGAAGATGTTGAACATCAGAGAAATGCGTAATTCGATGGATTCGAAGCTCGATCAATGGGAGCACTCGGCTCTTGCCATTGAGGCGCAGTTTCAATCTACAAAGGATGAGGCGTTACGCAGAGTCGAGTCGCAGAAGAAGAAGATGTCCGCGGCGGCCGCTCGGATTCAGCAAGCCATACAGAAGTCAGCGCAGATACCCGGCGAAGCAAAACAGGAGATCAAAAGTGAGATCGACAAGTTGCAACTGCAGTTAGCGTTGGGTAAGGCGGAGGCGCGCGACGCCTATCAGCAACAAGAAAAAGCGATTATGGATGGCATCGCGGGTGTAGAAGCTCGAATTGCACGCCATGAAACGGAGCTTGACCGGGAATGGGAGGCGGCGATGGCGGAATGGATACGTGAAGAGATCGCCCTCGAAGCAGAGTTAGAGGCCGCGCATATTCAATACGAGATGGAGAAAGCCGAACGGCGTGCTGAATTTGCAGCAAAGAAACAGGAGATCGCGAGCCAGATCAATGCCTACCGCGAAACTATTGCCGACAAACGTCGCATGGCCTCCGACAAGTTGGGAACCTTCGAGGGTGAATTGAGTGCCGGCATGGATCAAATCAAGCAAGCGTTTTCGAATCTTATGAGCAGCTGAAGACGCAGAGCCATCTATGACTACCATTTCTTGAGAAATTGATACTGATGTACGAGGAGTAAATGATGAACGACAAACGGTTTTTTGAGGCGGTGATGGTTACAGGTGTGCTGATGTTGTTGGCGGTGCCCACGGCCAGTGCGGATGACGACACGGGGTGGTATGCCGGGGTCGGCGTCAATCGCCTGGACGCGGACTTCAAAGACAGGTCGGATCTGAGTTTCGACGACAGCGACAATACGGCGAGCGTTAAGCTTGGATATATGTTCAACCCGTGGTTCGGCCTGGAGGGAGGATATCTCGATCTTGGCGACTATACCGGTGGCGGCGGTCTTAACGTCGACGCGGACGCGTTCCAGTTCGCGGGCATCTTAAACTGGGAAGCGGGCGAGATCGTGGATTTGTATGCCAAGCTTGGCGCTTTCTTTTTGAATGCAAATTCGGACCAGTTCATTCCCGGCGTCGGCCAAGTCAAAGAGGATGACGATGCCACGGAAGCGTATGCAGGAGCCGGTGTTGAGTTGGACCTCGGGGCCTGGAACCTGTTTGGTGAGTTCTCGGTGTTGGATACCAACGTGCGTAATCTCAATGTCGACATCATTACTCTCGGGGTGAAGTACGAGTTTGGAAGATAACGCAGGCCTACAACATGAGATTTAAACGATAACGGTTAACCTTTGGAGGCAAACATGCAACGTAAAGGGAAAGCACTGGCGGGACTCGCCACAATGTTGTTCACCGCGTGGGGCTTGGCGTGGCTAGCGGGTGACACCGGCCTTGGTAACGAGCTTGTCAGTGACGCGCACGCCGCAGGCGGCGTGGTGACCGGCCCGAATACGGAAGCACCGGATCGCTATGTGTATTACCCCGGCACCGAGGTGCTGGCTGAGGACGAAGTGCGCGTCATTGCCTGTGGCACCGGCATGCCGGATCAGCGGATGGCTCAGGCATCGGCCTGTTTTCTGTTCGAGCTGGGCAACGGCGACAAATTCATCTTCGACATTGGTTCGGGTTCGATGCGCAACATCGCGTCGCTGATGATCCCCTACGAGTACCTGACCAAAATCTTTCTCAGCCACTTGCACACGGACCATTGGGGCGACCTTGATTCGCTATGGGCCGGAGGCTGGACTGCAGGGCGCCCGGTGCCGCTCGAGATATGGGGGCCCGCCGGGCAAACGGAGGACATGGGCACGGCCTATGCCATCGACCATTTCCTCAAGGCCAACAACTGGGATAAAAAGACACGCGAATTCCTGATTACACCGGTCCCGGGCCAGATCACCGTACACGAATTTGACTACAAGGCGGTTAACGAGGTCATTTATCAGGAGAACGGAGTGACTATCCGCAGTATCCCGGCCATTCACGCCGGCGATGGCCCTGTCAGTTTTATTCTCGAGTACGCGGGGCTCAAGCTCGTATTCGGCGGCGACACCTCACCAAACAAGTGGTTTATCGAGCACGCGAAAGATGCGGATCTCGCGATCCACGAGGCCTTCAATCCGCCGGCAGTGTTCGCGACACTCGGCAATCAGCCGCCGCAGCTTGCCTGGCGAGCCTGTTGTGCGTTCCATACTTCGGGACCCGCGTTCGGCAAGATCATGAGCACCATCGAACCGCGGCATGCCGTCGCTTATCATGCGTTGCTCGATCAGGGGACTCAGCAATACAACCTGTATTACGACTCTATTCGTGCTACTTATGACGGTCCGCTATCCATCGCGACAGACCTGATGGTCTGGAACGTCAACAAGGATCAGATAACGGAACGCATGGCAGTGGTTACTGACAATGCCTGGGCCGTGCCGGGCACAGGGAAACAAGGGCCGCCGCAACCAGGAATGCCGGACCCGATCAGTGACTTCATCAAGCAGGGTGAATGGGGACCGGGCTTCAACGCTCAGAACAAGATGCTCGACGAGCATGCTAAGAAATACAACCTGCAGGAGCAGGACTGGCGTAGACGGATGCCATGGTACAAACCAAGCGAGTAGGGCTAAAACCGATAAGATTGGGATGCGCCCGGCCTTATTGGAATCGCGCCGGACAATCAACGTCTGACACAAGAGAGGACAGAGGAGATTGTAATAAAGAGCTGTTGTTTGGGCTGATGCTACGGTCGGGGCATTTGTCGTCGGTTGTTCAAGTGTGAAAATGCAAGTTCAGTTCCTGTTTCCGAAATCTTGAATTGGTTTGTGAATCTCGATGATGTCTCGCGAGCAACTATCTAAACAAATTATCTATCAAATCATCTATTAAGGAGTCATCTAATGTGCAAATGCTTTAATAAACAGCAACTGGGTCTTCTTGTCTTAGGCAGTCTGATGTGCGGACAGACGGCGATAGCAGGCAACGACTGGCGCTGGGGGGTGACGCCGTATTTGTGGGGCAGCGACATCGACTACGATGCTCAGGTGAATGACGGTCGCGTGGGCGGGTCGGTCGCTTTCTCCGATCTTGTCGATCAACTGGAAGGTGCGCTGCAGGTGCACGTCGAAGGTCACAGTCCTGGCCCGTGGGGGGTATTTGGGGATCTGACCTACATCGCGCTGTCGGACACCATTACGACCGGAGTCGGTGCTCGAGTGGACACGGACACCGATGTAACGCTCGTTGAGCTAGGGGGTGTGTACACCGCGTCGGAGGGGGTCGACATCCTATTTGGGGTGCGCAGTCTGGGATTGGATATGGAAATTGCGGTGACGCCGCCGGGTGCTGTGATTTCGGCCGATCCGAGTCTCGTCGACGCGCTGCTGGGCGTGCGATTTAGCGGGGATCTATCGGATCGCTGGGGCTATCTCGTCCGTGCCGATGTGTCCGGCGGTGATTCCGAGGGAACCTGGAACGTGTTGGCAGGAGCCAGCCTAAACTTCGGGGCTAAGGGTAATAAGCGAGCGTTGTTCGGTTACCGGCATATGGAAATCGAGACGGAGCGGGAAGGCGCGTCAAACCTAGCCGTGGAGCTCACCATGTCCGGGCCGATTGCGGGTGTTGAGTTTGCGTTTTGATGAAGTCATGGATTCATTGGTTACATAACGTCGTCGGCTGGCTGCCACATTGGCGGATGAAGTGTGTACGAATTGGTACGCTGCGTCAGTGACGTAGCTGCCGGCTAGCCTGTTTCTTTTGCCCCCTGGAGATAATGCGATGGGCCCTATCATCACTGCGTTGGTTCTGTTGATCAGTTCATTTTCTATCTGGTTCGGAGTCGCTGAAGCGAAAGAAACTCGGCCCAACATCCTGCTAATCGTTGCCGATGACTTGGGTTATTCCGACATTGGTTCTTTTGGCGGCGAGATCGCGACTCCCACATTGGATAAGTTGGCAAAAGAAGGCTTGCAGCTGACCAACTTTCATGTGCTGCCCAGCTGTTCCCCCACTCGATCGGTGCTGATGTCTGGCATGGATAATCACCAGGCAGGGATGGGCACCATGGGTGAATTCAAGACACCAGAGATGGAAAGCCATCCCGGGTATGTTGGGTATCTCAATCTTGAGGTTGCCGCTTTGCCTGAGGTCCTGAATGCCAGTGGGTACCACACCTACATGGCGGGTAAGTGGCATCTTGGCCATGAGAAGAACACCCGCCCTCACGCCAGAGGCTTCGAGGAGACGTTCGCTCTGTTGCCTGGTGGCGGTAGTCATTGGAGCGACATGAAACCACTGTCTCCGTCGCAGACCATGGCCTACAGCCGTAACGGCAAACCGGTGGAGTCGCTGCCCGATGATTTCTATTCCACCACGTATTACACCGACGTCCTGTTGAAGTTTATCGACCAGAATAAAGAAGATGGCAAGCCATTCTTTGCCTACCTGTCATACACGGCCCCACACGACCCATTACATGCGCCCAAAGAATACATCGAAAAATACAAAGGCAAGTACGATGTAGGATGGGATGTATTGCGTGAAAATAGACTACAGAGCCTGAAGGATCTCGGCATTATCCATAAGGATGCCAAGCCCTTCCCGCGGCTAGCTTCGGTAAAATCATGGAATGAGATGTCCGCAGAAGAGAGAGCGGAAGCGGCACGCGATATGGAGGTGTATGCGGCAATGGTTGACTACATGGACGAACAGATTAAACGAGTCTTCGATTATCTAAAAGAAATTGGCCAATACGACAACACCATGATCCTGTTTTTTTCGGACAACGGCGCCAATGGTCATTTACCTACAGCCTATCCCGGTCAAACCGAAGAGTACTTGAACTCGTTTGATAACAGTTTAGAAAATCGTGGTCTACCGAATTCTTACATCGATGCGGGACCGGGCTGGTCTCAGGCCAGTATGTCACCGAGCCGCATGTTCAAAGCATTCACCTCGGAAGGCGGCATTCGGACTCCGATGCTGGTCAAGCTCCCGGGCAAGACGACGCATGCCGGCACCATGAATCACTCGTTTTTCCATGTGCGCGACATCATGCCGACGATTCTGGATTTCGCGGGAGTCACACATTCCGAACAGTTTGACGGTCGTAAGGTGAGACTCATGCAAGGTAGGTCCGTCCTGGATCTGTTCGAAGGCAAAGTGGCAACTCCCTATGCAGAAGCCAGTCAAGTGGGTTATGAGTTGTTCGGTTTAAAAGCTTACTTTGTTGGTGATTGGAAAATCCTCCAGATGCCGAAACCTTTCGGGACTGGCGAATGGGAGTTATTCGACCTGAAACAAGATCCTGCAGAGCTAAATGATCTTAGCGAGCAACATCCTGAAAAGCGCCAGGAAATGATAGCGCGATGGGACCAGTACAAGATAGACAACGCGATACTCGATATTTCTCTTGATCTATCAAAATAGTGATGGACTGGGTGTCAGGTACTGCTTCATGTTTTCCAAATTCTTAACCGAGAGGACCACACACATGAAAGAGATAAGACTGCCCGCTAGATGGCGGGCCGTTGTGGCGACAGGCGTCGCCTTAAGTATCGGTCTGGCGGCCGGTCCCGCGATGAGTGCGGGTGGCACTGATCCTGATGCGGATAAGATTCTGCGGTCGATGTCGACTTATCTGGGCGGTTTGTCTGCGGTCAGCGTGAATGCCGATATCGACGTCGAGTTCATCGATCTGGATGGCCAGAAGTTACAACTAAGCAGCTTCGCCACGGTCGCCGTCGAGCGCCCCGGAAAGTTGTCCATACACCGCCGCGGCGCTTTCGCAGATGCGCGGATTCTGCTTGACGGAAACACACTGACGATTAGCAGCGTCGACCACAACGCCTATTTGGAAGTTGAAGGTCCCGAGACCATCGACGACGCCCTCAGGAGCATCCCGTTGGAGACGGGTCTCGTCGCGCCGGGCGGGGATCTCTTCTATGCCGAACCTTATCCTGGCCTCGTCTCTGATGTGACGAGTAGTGCCTATCGCGGCATGACCTACATGAACGGGATCAAAGCCCACTACTTGACGTTCCGAGAGGCCCAATTGGACTGGCAGCTGTGGGTTCAGGAGGGCGATACGCCGTTGCCGCTGAAATACGTCATAACCAGCAAATGGGTGACCGGCGCGCCGCAGTACGCGATCCGGTACTCGGGCTGGAACACACAGCCAACGTTCGGCGCCGACCAGTTCAAGTTCTCGCCGCAGGAAGGAGCCAAAAAGGTTGACTCTATCTCGGTCGACCTGGTGGGTGAATTCATGATTGAGGAGAAACAGTGATGACGATGAAAGCAGCGCTTCGGAAGACAGCAATAGGATGTGCGGCGATCGCCGCTATCGTAGTCGTCGCTGGTTGGCTCGGTGGCGGTGTGGCCATTCGCGGTGTGATCATCGACGACGCCCAGGCTCGGCTCGGCAGGCCTCTGTCGCCGGGTAGCGTAGCCGGTGTCGCCCGGCGCACGACGCGCCGTGCGATGCGCCGATCGACGATCTACGTTGCCACATTGCCGAGAGGCTGCGCGACGGTGGTCATCGACGGAACCCATCTGCACCAATGCGGAGCAACCTATTATCAACCCTATAATAATCAGTATGTAGTCGTCTACGTCGATTAAGGAGTGTCTACAGTTGGCACCGGCATGTCTCCTTGATTTGTTCAGATGCACCCTAGTATGCGGGCTCGTGGGGATGATCGTGACGGGCTGCGAATTCGCTCAAAATGCGCGTGACGAATCGGGAGATCGACCAGAATTGACCATGTGCCAGGAGCCGCGACCCGAGTTCTGCACCGCTGACTATCAACCGGTGTGCGGAGAACACGGTTCAGGAAAACTTCGGACCTACCCGAATGGGTGCGGCGCTTGTATGGACAGCGCGGTGGTCGGATACACCCCCCGGCCCTGCGACTAGTGGGATACTGATGTGGCCGGCGGTGATTCCGAGGGAACCTGGAACGTGTTGGCAGGGGCCAGCCTGAACTTCGGGGCAAAAGGTAATAAACGCGCGACATTCGATTGCCGGCATATGGAGATTGAGACAAAACCGGAAGGCGCATCAAACCTAGCAGTGGAGATCGCCATGTCCGGGCCCGTTGCTGGTGTTGAGTTGGCTTTTTGAAGATAGACGAGTCAGTGGGTAACCAAACGTAGTCGACTGGCTGCACCTGCGCGGATGACTTTACCGTCCCCGCGACATTATTTTGCTGAACGAATTGGTGGAGCTTTATCCGAGCAGCATGGACGTCTCGAACGCGCAGCGAACGACTCGCCATGAGGCACGCGTGAATGGCAGCGAAGAGGAAATATGTCATGAAACCTTGGCGGTTCTCCGTCCCAATACTCGCGGCCGTCGTGTTCACCGGTTGCGCCACCGGCCGAGCGCTGATGCCGACGCCCAACGTCTACGACGGAGCGACGGAACAGACGATATACTCAGAAATACCGGCAACGCTCAAGAGCAACGCGGTTGATCTGCTGTATGTGACCGACCGCAAACCGGAGATCGACGATCAGGGCCAGTTGTTTTATGGTTTTGGTCGGTCGCCGTCGGCGGCCTTCGGCTCGGCGATCGTGGAGATCGGTGAAAAAACTCCCTGGGAGACGCTAGTCAGTTTAAGCCTCGCGGGTGAGCGCAAGGAACAGCTCAAACTCGAGATGGGCGCAATCACCGAGCTGGGTCGGTTTCCGGAAACGCCGTACCCGGCTGTTCTGATCGAGGACGTGATTCAGCCGGATCCGGCGGCCGTTAAGCAAGCGCGGGTGACCGAGTCGCTGCTGCATACGGAGTTCGGCCGGCGCCTGGCGCTGGCCAAGAAGAAGGAGGCCGTGATCTTCATTCACGGCTACAACAACGATTTCGAAGATGCGGCGTTTACGCTGGCGGAACTGTGGCACTTTCTGGGCCGCGAGCACGTGCCGATCCTCTACAGCTGGCCGGCGGGCCGCGGGGGCTTAAAGGGTTACGCGTACGACCGGGAATCGGGTGAGTTTACGGTTTTTCATCTTAAGCGCTTTCTGAAGTCGGTGGCGGCTGCCGCTGACATCGACAAGGTGCACCTGATCGCCCACAGCCGGGGCACCGACGTGACGATGTCGGCGATACGCGAGTTGTTCTTGGAGGCGACTGCTGAGGGTCTGGATGTACGGGCTCATTTTAAAATTGAAAATCTAGTCCTCGCTGCACCGGACATGGATTTTGAAGTGGTGCTGCAGCGCATTGTCGCAGAGAACGTAGGCACGGGCGTGGGCCAGCTCACCGTGTACACCTCGCAGAAGGACAAGGCGATCGGTATTGCGGAGCGTCTGTTTGGTAGTCTGACGCGCATCGGGCGACTGCAACCTACCGACTTCACACCGGCCCAGGCCGAGTCGGTGAAGCGAATCTCAGACGTCACGTTTGTCGAGCTGCAGGGCAAAACCGATACGTTGGGACACGGCTACTTTCACAATAGCCCCGCGGCGAGTTCCGACCTGATTCTGGTGATCCGTTACGATCGGCCGCCGGGTGCCGAGCACGGCCGGCCGATGCAGCCCAAAGGCGTGAATTTCTGGGTCATGGATGAAGACTACCCGAAAGACCGGAGCATTCCGGAATAGCTGAAAGCGAAAAGTAGAACGGTCAGTATGGCACTTCCGATTACCAGTGCCCCTTGGTTGCAGACCGTCGCGTTCCATATCGGCAGCGCGCCGGTTACTAATTTAGCGATCGTGCGCACGGTGCTGATACTTGCATTGACGTACTTATGTGTGCGTGTGTCGGTTGCTGGCTGGAAGCGCGCAGAACGATCGCGTCCGAATTTCAATCAATCCCACCTATACGTCCTTAGCCGAATCACGACCGGTGCCATTATCGCTATCGGCGTATTCGTCGCGTTAGCGTTTTTAGGCTTGGATTTAAGCAAACTGACGCTGATTGCCAGTGCGCTGTCGGTCGGGGTGGGGTTCGGCTTGAAAAACATCATCGATAACGTCAGTTCCGGTGTCGTCCTGTTGTTTGAGCGCTCGATCCGGGTCGGCGACTGGGTGGTGGTGGGGACCACTGCAGGGCTTGTGACCAAGATCAACGTCCGCTCCACCGTGATCCAAACCTGGGACCAGGCGGATGTCATCGTGCCGAACGCAGATCTCATTACCGCGCAGGTGACCAACTGGACCCTGACGACACCCTCCGGGCGGATTCGTATTCCGCTTGGCCTGGCCTACGGCACGGATACGGATTGGGTGCGAAGCCTTCTGCTCGACATTGCCAACGCGCATCCCGAAGTTATCACGGGCGGCTCGGCGCCGAAGCCAATCGTGTTGTTCTTTGGTTTTGGTGAGAGTACCTTGCGTTTTGAGCTTCGCTGTTTTGTTAAAGACATCATGCAGCAGCTCACCGTCGTGAGCGAGCTCAATCTCGCGATCGCTCACGCGCTGCGTGAACACGGCGTCGAGGTCCCGTATCCACAACGCGAATTGCATATCAAGAGTTGGACGCAGACACACGGAAGCGAAGGCGGGGCGTCAGCCCCTCCTTGAGGCTTGCGTGCCGTAACGTATTCTCATGCGTAATGTAATTGCATTTCTGTTGCTGGCGGGTTGCATGTTTTTGCCGGCGCGCGCTGACTGGATCAATCTCACGGGTGCCGAAACCGCGCCCAACATCGCCGAAATTTATGTTCTCGACGATCATGTGCAGGTGAAGCTGGAGGCGTATATCGGCGACCTCAAGACCTTCGAAGATCTTGTCCCCAACGATTGGTTAAGGGATGCGACCGATCGAGCGCCCCTCGCGGAGCGGTTGCACCGCTTTTCCACCGATACGCTTCGCATCGCGACCGGCAGCGGTGAGCCATTGCAAGCCGAGCTGAAATTCGCGGAGGCGCGCATGCGTACCGACCGCCAGTCACCGTTTGCCGGCATGATCAATCCGATGATGCGGCAGCGCATACCGGAAGCGCCTAAAGACAAACGCGTGTTCTATGCCGAACTGGTGTATCCGTTCGAGGCCAAACCTGAGTCGCTCACTATTACGCCGCCGCTCGACCAAGAAGGCCGGGCATCGGTAGCCATCGGCTTCATCGCTTATCACAAAGCGGTCCCTATTATCGATTTCCGTTATCTGGGCGCGCCAGCGCGGGTGACACTTAACTGGGAGGATCCCTGGTATAGCAAATTCGACAATCCGACTCTGAAGCGCCACCACAAGTCGGCGCTAATGTCGTTTCTGTATGTGGAACCCTATGAGGTGCGCCACGAGATCCTGACCCGCGTCCGGGACCTCGAGCAGTGGATGGACCTGGGACTGCGGGGCGATGAATACATCGAGGTCAACGAGCTTGAACCCCTCAAGCAACGCATCGGCGAGTTCCTGTTGGCTAAAAATCCGGTACGGGTCGATGGCCAAGCGTTGAAACCGATCCTCGACCGGACCAACTACGTCAAGGTGGCG
>JAOTWM010000565.1 GCA_029862885.1 Gammaproteobacteria bacterium | reverse complement strand
ATCGCCAAAGCGTTCCACCGAATCAACGATCGAATTCGCCTTTCGATTGTGGCATCGCCAGGGCTGCGTTGCTCCTGGGTGGCAGGAATCGTGTTTACGTAAGCTGTGGTGCCGTCGTAGGGAATATAGGTGCCCGAACGGCGTGCCTTGTCTATGAGTTTCTCGAGTAGAAAATGGGCGCGCTCCGGACCTTCCCGATCCAGCACGGCGGTCAACGCGTCGAGCCACTCTTTGGTTTCTATCGGGTCGATGTCTGTCGATAGTCTCTCGTCTACCATGAAAATTGCGCTCCAGGCTATTCCGGCGAATTCGCCGTCGCCGCGAAATGTCGATTCGATGCCACGGCCGAGTCGATATGTAACCATGCACACATGGCGCATTGGCCGCGCAATACCCCTAGCACTTTTGTGCGATAAATCGATATTGACTGACGTAGGGACTATGCGGCGCGTTGAAAATTGCGAATCTATCGTTACAAAGCACCACGCAGAATTCTATCACATCTGCGATCGGTAACGATGCGCCCCTAAATCGAAAATACACGGTGTCGGTAGGCAATTAATTGCCCCGCGGAGAATCAAGAATTCGTACATAAGTTTTGGTCAAGTAATCAGCCACTTGCGCCGACGAGTCGCGGTCGTTCGTCAGCACGGTTATGACGGTTCGCGGTTCAATATCATGTGTAACCGGGAATTCGGTGTAGGCCGGCCCGAATGTAAGTCAAATCAACGCTGCTTTGGCCGCCGTAAGTCCCGTAGTTCTTGGCGTAGTTCATATATTAGCAGCCAGTAATCGTGAGTGCTGACTATTACAATCGTCATAACCCGCTATACTTAATGACATAGACCGCTAATTTATTAGTGGAAAAAAGGAATAAGAGACTATTTGGAATTTGTACGTAATTAATGACGGCTGGTTACTCGCCGCATGAACTGACTTAGCAACGTCACAACGTTAGGGGGTTTAAAGCGATGACGAAATCGGTATCGGGTGATCGGTTAGTCGCAACAACGGATGGCCGTGAGTTCTTTCAGGAGATCGTTAGTACAGCGATCGACAACCGAAATCTCGTTGTCAGTGATGACGCAACTGTATACGTCATCAATTTGCTTGCGGATTTTATGCGGGCCGACCGGCTTTTTGATTACACCGAGGACGGGTACCTGTTGCGGCCGCTAGCGCTTTTGTACGGTGATGCAGCTCAGGCCCAAACACACGAGGAACGATTGGGTGCGCTGCGTCGATTGGGCGATGTCGCATTGTTCATCGCGGGGTTATTTTCAGATAGCTTGCGCCGTAGCGCCATCGACGTGGACTACTATATTTCGATGGGCGGTTCGGCGTATGGCAATTTATCCGATTCGATGGGTGATTCCATTCGTGCCCGGTCGCTGACCGGGATCTTTCGCGAACTCTCCGAGCAGTTTACAAATTTCGTTGATGTGTTGGCGGAAGTCGGTGAGCAGGCGACCCCGCAGTCCGCGGTCGACATCTTGCGTCTATATGAACTATGGGCCTTGACCGGTAGCCCACGTGCCGCACGGCGATTGCAGTGTTTGGGGATTCAGTTGGCGGAGGGTGCGCTGGCCGAACCGAAACATTGAAAGCGAATTACCGTTGGTCATAGCGCATGGACTCCGCTCCGCTTGATCGCATGCAACTCCGACTGGAGACAATTTACGAAGTCGACCTTGCCGATCGCGTCGTGGATTTTCTGATTACCGATCCCGATGTCGCATGTGTGTTGGATACCAGTGTGAATGCGCGCCAATCGCGCGAGAAGCTGCTTGTCCAGGAGGATGGCGACGACTTGCGGGTCGGGCTGTACCTGGACCGCGATGTAGTGGATCGGCTGCAGCGTGACGACCCGTCCCGCGGTCTGCACAATGAAAATCTAGACACGTTTTGTCTGGCCATGGAAGGTGTAAGCCACTTTTTATACGTAGCGTACAACGCGAAGTACGAGCGCGCCGTGTCCCTTATGGAATTGGAGCTGCAAGCCGAAGTCGACAAGTACGTATGCATTGCATCGTTGCTTAATGAGCAGGGCCAGGGGTACAAGGATCGGCGCTTGCGTACTTGGCTATTCGAAGATGTTTCCTACGATAAAGAATTGGATGCCCATCAGCTGTACCGCTACCAGCAAGCGAATTCTTATGCCGCTCGCTACTGCGAATGGCTATCATGTCAATATCCGGACCGCCGGCGTAATTGCGACATGCTCAATGAACTTCGGCGCTTTTATCGCAAGACCCAGGGGCAGAAAATGCATCGAATTTCCCATGCCTGCCGGCCGAGCTACCCCAGATAGTGCACTAATCGTCCTCAATTCGGACAGCTAATTTGATTGTTTTCCGTAGGGCCGTGATGCCCGCCTGAGGGATTGGTTCACAATCACGTCTTCGAACAATCTGTCCGCCTGGGTGAAATATCCGGGTTACTTGTGTTGTATCCCTGCGGCGGGTCGGCCGGTATATAATTCGGTCTCGCCCGGTTGTGCCTTTCCCCGCTTAGGGAATCTCTCGAGTATTACCAAATTTCGCCACCTTGAAGCGCGTCATTTTGGACCCAGAGCCGCCGGCCATGAATTAAGCAGAGGTTGCTTAAGTAAATGAGCATTCGAGCATATTCTGTGTTGTTGGATCTTATTGTAAATTTGTCTAGCTCCGATGCGGACTAATCGGGATCGCCTCGATCGAATGTTGTTGCCGGCCATTGTGTTGCTGGTGGTAGTGCTGGCCGTGAGTGTCATCGTCGAGGCTCGCCGCATACCGGCCGTAATCAAGCAAAATGTTGTAGCAGCACTCGAGGCCGAAGGCTACCGCCCCCCCGTTATCACTGTGAACGGTCGCGCGGTTATGCTAGAGGGTGAGGTAGAGGCGGCGGCCGATCGTAGCGCGATATTGCGAATTGTAGGCTCAATTACCGGTGTACGCGACGTTACCGATGAATTACGCGTTGTGCAGCCCGGTACGGCGTCGCTGTCACTGTCGTATGTCGATGACCGCATTGTGCTGACTGGTGCGCTGCCGACGGATCTCGCAAATATCGTGGCGTTGGATGCGCGCCGCGCGTTCGGCGCCAGTCGGATCGATAACCGCATCGTGTCCAGCATGTCGATTGAACCGCCGGAATGGATCGATGCGTATCGGACGGTGATGCAGTCTATGGTGGCGGTCGAACTGCCCGGTCTACGGATCGATGGCGAGTCCGTCGTAATCGCGGG
>JAOTWM010000564.1 GCA_029862885.1 Gammaproteobacteria bacterium | reverse complement strand
CCACGACCCCTATCTGGGTCGCCCAGCACAGAAAATAAGCGTTTTCATGAACGTGTTTTCGGTGCACTCCAATCGTGTCCCGGTGAGCGGCATAGTGCGTGAAATTTGGTATCATACCGGGAGTTTTCTAAATGCGGCGCTGGATAAAGCATCAGCCGAAAATGAACGCAACGCGATATGGATCAAGACTGCTGACGGGGACGACATCGTATGTGTGCAAATTGCCGGTCTCATTGCACGGCGTATTCTGTGTTACCTCGGACAAAACGACACGGTCGTGCGCGGTGAGCGATACGGATTCATCCGGTTCGGTTCCCGGGTCGATCTTTACCTGCCCGCGCCGGCTGAGGTTCGGGTGTCGTTGGGGCAAAACGTGACCGCGGGGGTAGACGTCGTTGCGGCGCTCGAATCTGAAACCGATGCTTAAGAGCTAATGGTCCACGATAAAAAATTGCGCGAACGTGGTGTCGGCAGAAAGGGTGTCTATCTGTTGCCCAACCTGTTCACCACGGCCGGGCTGTTTTTCGGTTTCTATGCCATCGTGCAGGCTACCAAAGGCGATTTTGCGAATGCTGCGCTCGCGATCTTTGTAGCAATGGTCATGGACGGATTGGACGGACGAGTCGCGCGTTGGACCAATACCGCCAGCGATTTTGGCAAGGAATACGACAGTCTCGTCGATGTCATTTCGTTCGGTTTGACGCCCGCGCTCGTCATGTATGAGTGGTCACTAAGTCAGAACGGCAAATTGGGATGGTTGTCCGCATTTCTCTATGTCGCAGCCACGGCGCTGCGATTGGCGCGCTTTAACACTCAAGACAGCCCCGACAAACGCTATTTCGTCGGCCTGCCGTGCCCGGCCGCGGCGGCGTTTGCGGCGGCTTGGGTGTGGTTATTCGATAGTACGAATACGACCGGTTCCGCGGTCGAGGTGATGTCGATTGTGGTCACCATGTGTCTCGGCCTTGCGATGGTCACCAATATTCCCTACAAGAGTTTCAAGGACTGGGATTTGAAGGGGCGGGTGCCCTTCGTACGTTTGATCGTTCCGGTATTGGTGTTGATCCTTGTGGTTTCTGATCCACCGCGAATCCTGTTCTTGGGGTTTCTCATTTATTTTCTTTCCGGGCCGGCAATTTGGCTGATAACAAGGGCTCGAGGCGAACCCATTACCGAGACGGAGTTCGATTCGGCGGAGGATGGTGACACCGAGTCGGACACCGAATGGGACGGTCTCGACTGATCCCTTGCGGCTGGCGGCGAATACCACTAAACTCGGCGTTATGCGGTCAATTTCCCCCCAAGTTCTTCTTCTGTCGCTGGTCCTGCTGCGCCGTCTGGCGCACATCTAATTCCCCCTCAAAGTTTTACTCGATTGCGTGCTGCCCCCTAAGCGGGTGCAATGCGGAGTGTTAGAATCTCACCCAGCGGAGAGCTGCGAGTTATGAACGATCGACTTATAATTTTCGATACGACCTTGCGCGACGGCGAACAAAGCCCGGGCGCTTCAATGAATGCGGATGAAAAGAATCGCATTGCCCGTGTCTTGGAAAAGATGCGTGTAGACGTGATCGAGGCGGGGTTTCCCGCCGCCAGTAATGGCGATTTCGAAGCAGTGCGGGAAATCGCCACAAGTATTAAGGACAGCACCGTTTGCGGGCTCGCCCGTGCCCATGAAACGGATATCGATCTGGCAGCGGAGGCGATTAAGCCAGCGGCATCCGGCCGAATCCATACGTTTATTGCGACCTCGCCGATCCATATGCGAGAAAAGTTACGGATGACGCCGGAACAGGTGTTGGAACAAGCGGTGTGGTCGGTGAAACGTGCGCGTAGTTATACCGACGACGTCGAATTTTCGCCGGAGGACGCCGGGCGATCCGAAATCGATTTTCTGTGTCGGGTGTTGGAGGCGGTCATTGATGCCGGCGCCACCACTGTGAATATTCCCGACACGGTAGGCTACAATCTACCGCTGCAGTTTGCGGCGCTCATCCGTGGATTGCAGGAGAGGGTGCCGAATTCCGATAAGGCTATTTTTTCGGTGCATTGCCACAACGATCTGGGATTAGCGGTAGCGAATTCACTGGCGGCAATCGAGGTGGGGGCACGGCAGGTCGAATGCACGATTAACGGCCTCGGTGAGCGTGCCGGCAATGCGTCACTCGAAGAAATCGTAATGGCAGTCCGCACTCGACGCGATGCGTTTTCCTGCGATTCGAATTTGGATACGACGCAAATTCTTACCGCCAGCAGGCTCGTTTCGAACATCACCGGATTCGCGGTGCAGCCCAACAAGGCGATCGTTGGCGCCAACGCGTTTGCCCATGAAGCGGGCATTCATCAAGACGGTGTCATGAAAAGTCGTGAAACCTACGAGATCATGCGCGCCGAGGACGTTGGCTGGCAGGCCAACCGAATGGTATTGGGGAAACACTCGGGTCGAAACGCGTTTAAGCAACGCCTTAAGGAACTCGGAATTCAATTCGAAACCGAGGAAGAGCTGAACGGCGCGTTCTCACGATTCAAGGATCTCGCCGATAAAAAACACGAAATCTTTGACGAAGATCTGCAATCCTTGGTGACCGAAGTGGGCCTCGACGATGCCAATGAGCAACTGCGACTGGTAACACTCCGGGTCTGCACACAAACAGGAGAAACGCCGGAAGCCACTGTCACGATGAGTGTGGACGGCGTCGAGCGCACTGGATCGGCGGCGGGCAGTGGGCCCGTCGATGCGTCATTTCGAGCGATTGAGTCCATCGTCGACAGCCACAGTGAACTCGAACTGTTTTCGGTCAATAGCATTACCAGCGGCACCGACGCGCAAGGCGAAGTGACAGTGCGCCTGCAAAACGCCGGACACGTTGTGAATGGCCACGGTGCGGATACGGACATCGTGATCGCTTCCGCCAAGGCGTATCTGAATGCATTGAATAAACTGAACAGTTCGACGAAGCGCACCCATCCGCAGATCAGTGGGTTAATATAGATTAATCTGAATTCGGCGAGCCGCGCGACGATGATTGACCCCACCACGGTCGAGTACTTATTGCGGATGGGCATTCAACCGTGGGTTCCGCGTGAGCCGCCTGCGGTCGGCGCGCCGGCCAGCTGGGTCAGCGATGCCGATACCGGTTTGGCGGATCTCGGTGGGTTGGAGCAAATCGTAAGTGCCTGTACAAATTGCGCACTGCATAAGACCCGCACCCGTACGGTGTTCGGGGTCGGTA
>JAOTWM010000563.1 GCA_029862885.1 Gammaproteobacteria bacterium | reverse complement strand
CGGAAAAGGTTACCTGAATGGTTCTTTAGCGTTAATACTTGACCTATACGGTAATCTGGCTGAAGGTCTGCCGAGGGTCGACAATCGCCGCTGATAGCCAAGGACCGAGCGGCGGTTTTCTCAAAAGCTGCCGCTGATGCGCATGCTGTAGGCTGCAGGAATCGGCCAGGAGCGAACCCCCGGCGCTAAACCATTTACCCAAAAACGTCGTTTTGTATGTGATAGTATTTTGGCGATAAAAACCGCTCGGGTTACCAATGTCAAGGGATCATCTGTCAGGCAAGCTTGCAGTTATCCTTCATGCAGACGTGGCAAGTTCCACTGCGTTGGTGCAGCAAGATAAAGAATTAGCACACGAACGTATTCAGGATGCGTTTCGGCGCTTTGGCGACTCCATCGAAAAATACAAGGGACATGTGCTCGAACTTCGCGGTGATGCGCTATTGGCTGAGTTCGAGCATGCCGCCGATGCAGTGTCGGCTGCACTCTCGTTCCAGGTAGACTACACCCACTACACCAATCAGATTGAGGACGATATCAAGCCTGAGATACGGGTGGGCATCTCGATGGGGGAAGTCGTCGTTGCCGATAATACCGTTACAGGTGCGGGAGTCGTACAGGCTCAAAGAATTGAACAGTTGGCTAACCCGGGTAGCGTGTACATTACCGCAACAATTCACGAAGCGCTTTCCAAGCGGTTGCCGTTTGTTATGGAGAATCTTGGCGAGCAACGGCTCAAAGGCTTTGAACATCCGGTACATGTTTACCGGATTTCATTGAAATCTGGCGCATCTGTTCCGCTACCCGAGCCGGTTGAGCCTGTCCAGAAACCGATCCGACATTGGAAAGTTATTGGGATTTCAGCCCTGATGTTGGCGTTGATAACGAGTGCTTCCATCTATTGGTTTAGGTCTACAAAATCCACGGGAGAAATACTACCCGAGGAACAGGCTGAAATTGCTTTGCCGGACAAGCCGTCGATCGCGGTTTTACCCTTTACCAATATGAGCAGTGAAGCGGAGCAGGATTACTTTGCCGATGGTATGACCGAGGATTTGATAACGGATTTGTCCAAAATTTCTGGTTTGTTTGTAATTTCCCGTAACTCCGTTTTCACCTACAAAGGGAAACCGGTAAAAATTCAACAAGTGGCCGAGGAGCTTGGCGTTCGCTATGTGCTCGAGGGGAGCATCCGAAAGGTTGGTCATCAGGTTAGGATCAATACCCAATTGATAGATTCGACCACGGGAGGGCATATCTGGGCCGAACGTTACGATGGGACATATGAGGATGTATTTCGATTGCAAGACAAAGTCACCAGCAAGATCGTCACGACGTTGGCCGTAAAACTGGCCGAAGGCGAACAAGACCAGATTTCGAAAATAGAGACCAACAATACGGAAGCTTACGATACCTTTCTCAAAGGCTGGGAACAGTATCTTCGACAAACGCCAGAGAGCTTCCTCCAAGCGATCACATTATTTGAAAAGGCGGTAGAACTGGACCCAGAGTATTCGCGTGCCTACGCTGCTTTATCTTTGACCTATTGGCAGGGCTGGAAGAGTTATTGGCACAGCAAGCTTGGGCACATCAGTCCACACGAAATTCGTTTCGAGGCTGAAAAGTATCTTGGTAAAGCAATGAAAGAACCGACATCTTTGGCCCTTCAGATATCCACTTCAATGCTTGCTCAACATGGCCAACATGACGAAGCCATCACTCAAGGCGAGCGAGCTATTGTTTTGGACCCCAACAATCCTGACGGTTACGTCGCATTAGCAGGTGCCCTAAACCTTGCGGGTTATCCCGAAAAGTCATTACCTTTGATGGAGAGGGCATTACGCCTCAATCCCTATTACCCAACTTCGTACTTGTATGAACTGGGTTTAGCACGCTTCGGCCTGCAAGAATACGATGCTGCGGTGGTTGCTCTACAGCAGGCTGTTACACTCAATCCTACAGATCGCTGGTCGTCCCGGTTACTGATTGCGACTCTCGGCCATTTGGATCGTGCTGACGAAGCCGTAGCCATCATTGACCGGATTAAAGAGAGCTGGCGCGGATTCGATCCCCTTTCTGTCCATAGCATCGCTTTTTGGTATCCGTTCAAGGAACCGGTGGATGCTGAGCGTCTCGCCGAGGGCCTGCGTAAGGCTGGTCTTCCCGATTAAAAACAAAGTCGGTAGGAGTCAGAACCTCATCGCCTGCCCGGGCTCCAGGTCGAGCACCTTGATGGGCGATTCTTTCAGAACCGCTTTTAGCTCCGCTGGCGTGCGATTGATGACAGGGAATGTTCCGTAATGAATAGGGATCACCTGTTTTGGCTTGATTAATTTGTTCAGCGCGTAAGCAGCACCCACTGGATCCATTGTAAAATGCCCTCCGATACTCACCAAAGCCAGGTCAGGCTCGTAAAATTCTCGAATTAGCTCCATTTCTAGGAAGATTGCAGTATCCCCGGAATGATAAACCGTAAACCCATTCTCAAACTCGATCACATAGCCAACGGCCGGTCCTGCATCCACCATTCGCGGGGCTAGTGGATCCAGTTTTAAGCCGGGCATTGTGAAATCAACGTTCGATGCGTGTTCGGCAGGAACCATATGGATCTTGATTCCACGGCCAATCGGGGAAACCGTGCCCCCCTTGTTCATTCCAATAGACTTTTCGATATCGAGAACACCGAGGGAGACCATGTTGAAGGCAAAACCATAGGGTGATACTACCGTCGCCCCACTCAGATCAGCCAACTCCTTAAGGTCGTAGACATGATCGCGATGACCATGAGTGACCAAGATCAGATCTACTTTGCCCAGCGCCTTAAGATCTCTGTATTTAGCAGGTGTCTTTGGGTTTGTCGTCAGGAACGGATCGACGACGATGACCTTGCCTTCGACGCTGGTAAATTTTACGGTTGCATGTCCTAGCCACAAGACTTCCACCTCCGCCGCCAAAACGGAACTGGCCCAAAAACCAATCGCAATTAATAATATTCTCCTAATCATTTTTCCTCCTAATTGTATTAATTCTGGAAGCAATCTGAGGAGCCTAGCTAGTATATACGCTCAAGAAAAGTCAATGGATATGAGGTCGTTTGCTGATCCAAATCAAAATAGATGAAAATTCACTATTCAGCGGATTGACACGATTTCTTAATTCTTGCTTTCTGGAAGAGAAATATCTGGTCGTCTTAAAAGGGTCGGAGATTGCCTCCCAACGGTATTTTGCCAGTGTCAG